>NZ_WTEW01000075.1:0-1624 GCF_009795865.1 Gilliamella sp. Pas-s27 | reverse complement strand
GGAGGGAATCAAGGGACAGGGCTTTATCAGGACTGGTGAAGGTTATCGTATAATGCCAGGGCTGATTGAGTGGCTCATCGCCTTTAACCTGCAACACCGACACTGGCGAACTTAGCCCCTCCACTGTTAGCGTATACCGATTATGGCTCACACTTTTCAACCCATCAATTAACCCATTAACCAGCCCACCGCCTAACTTGTCAACCAAACGATCAAACTCATTTGCCATGCTTTTTCCTTCCCTTTTTCAGTTTAATATTATTATTTATTAGCACGTTAAACTCCCCCCGTAGTTTTACATGCAACCGCATAGGTAATAAATTATAACCGATTTTAGCTTGAATTTTAACCCTTATTTTTAAAATACCTTTTATTAATATAACCAATTTATATTGATTAATTAGATAGCAGGAAAAACACACTTGTTGGAAAGAAGACAAGAACACCGATTTTTATTCTAAGGAGCTAAGACGAATTGCACTTTATGATGGAATATAGGAACAATAAAGCAAAAAAATCAATACATTTTCTGACTTATTATTTTATTGGTACTCTGTCGCTTTTATCATAGATGAATTTTCTACTTTTGGGCTGTACTATTTTTGGAGGTGGTTACATCATGTTTTTTAATCCCATATAGGTTCAAATATTAAAGGTTCTACGCTGTCATTTTCACATTTAAGAAATGTAATATTCTCGTCATTCTTTTTTATTAAAATTCCTGCATTTTCAGGATATGTATTTACTTCATAATTCCAAATATTTTTTTTAAAAACTAATGAATTTATTAAGACTTTCTGATCTAAAATTTCTTTCCGTAACTCTAATTCTATTTTGTTTTTATTACCATATCTGTATATTAAATCACCTTTATCAAAATAATTATAACAAATGGATAATTGCTTATTTCCTATTTGACAACCAAAGGCATCCATTTCAATTAGATTTTTATTATATGTACATAAAGAATGATCTTTAAAAAAGATTTTTTGTCTGTAGAAATTACTTAAGTCTGGATATTCTGATAGCTTCACTAAGAAATGATTTATTTCATATTTT
Source organism: Gilliamella sp. Pas-s27 (assembly GCF_009795865.1). Lineage (NCBI taxonomy): Bacteria > Pseudomonadati > Pseudomonadota > Gammaproteobacteria > Orbales > Orbaceae > Gilliamella > Gilliamella sp. Pas-s27. Next base: position 565 of record NZ_WTEW01000075.1, on the reverse strand, counting down.
GAAACATTCTGTTTAAATTTATCAGCTAAAATAAACAGAAAACCCTCATAATAATTTAAAGTATATTCCCTCAAAATATTTTTTTTATTTAATAAAAATATGTTGTCTATAATTTTATTAGCTTCATCACTTCTATTTTCAATATAAGGTTCACCAATTATGTTTCCCATACGTCTTTCAAACGTGATTTTCCCCAATAAAAATAATTTATTATTTTTAATAGTCAAATATGTTATCGTTAAAGGAGAATTTCCTGTATCGGCTTCAGCAATACCAAACACTCCTAGTTTAGAATAGAACATTTTTCTACTGGAATATTCATTATCACTAACATTAGTTTTATAAGTATATAATTGGTTATCAACTTTAATAGTTAATAATTGATATCCTATATAATCTATTGGTTCAGTTTTAGAATATGAACAATATTGGTATTTTAAATTCATATGACTACCAGAAAAAGTAGTTACATTTACTTCTTCAAATGAGTCTTCATCACATTTTGTTGTATTAGCAAATGCAAAATTTGCTAATAGTACACTGAATATAATTATTTTCTTCATTT
>NZ_WTEW01000074.1:0-1699 GCF_009795865.1 Gilliamella sp. Pas-s27 | reverse complement strand
GCAATGTGCCAACAGATGAATTTACCGAAAGAACCGAAAATATGATCAAACAGTTTCAACGTGATTATATGCAAGTCGAGGAAACGGGCGTTGTGGATATGAATGTGATAAAAGCGATTGATGAATTTCAAGATGAATATCCAATAGAAACATATTTTACTCAAGCTAAATGTAAGTGTTCGACATTGAAATTAGTTGAGGGCGATAAAGTATGTGGAGGTTTTGGTAATGGTAAATTTGAAAAACAAAAACAAGATGCAAATACTATTGAAATGTATAGGAAATATGAATATCCAGGGTTACATAGAACTTTATTTTGGGTCTTAAGAGCTTGGAAATTTTATTTATCCCATTTTGATCAACGGAATATGAAAATTGAATTAGTTAAATCTGGATATCGCTGTTGGTCAGATAATAATGCTCATAATTTTAGAAAAAGTACTAATCATATGGGTAAAGCATTAGATATTCATATGATTTATAACAATACTAAAATTTCATTAGAAAATTTGTGTGATGATGCTAGAGAGGTAATGATCAGTTATTGTAATGCACATTATAGATGGCAGGTTAAAAATGTTATTTCTTTAGAAGTGGGAATTCGTGAAAAAAAACCAGAAGATACAGCTATAGCTGCAACATGGATTCATTTTGATGTAAGAAGTTTTGAATTAAAATATTTGGAAGATAAATATTTTGTTAAAAGCGCTGAACAAGTTAATGGATTATCAATGCTATCATTAATAACTAACAAAGGTTAAAAATATGAAACTAAGTAATTTATTTTTTGCATTATTTTCTTTATTTTTATATGTGATTGCATCATCAGTTACAGCTGATGAAAAAAAAGCTTCGGATAATTGGAGAATTATTTATGGTATTAGTGACACATTGGTAAATGAAACAACGAATGATTTAAAAATAAAATTAATTGGTAATAAATTTTATTTTAATAATCAGCCATTTTTGATTGAACGTAATATTATGCCTGCAAAACATTTTTTTATAAGCAATAATATTGAACAATCATATTTTGATTTAAAAAAACAGCAAGAATTACTAGAGTATAATTATAATATTAAATTAGATGAGAGAATTACTTATCTTCAATTTGATAAAGATATTGATGATACTTTATTAAAACAATATATAACACAAAATAGGCAAGCAATATTATTGGATGATATACTACTTCTCTTTGGAAAAAACGGTGAGCCAATCTTTTATTCAAAACCTTATTTTGAAAAAGAATTTATAAAAGAAGTGTCCCTATTACCCATTATCAATGTTCCGTTTAATACAGAAGATGCTTATGTATTATATCGTGATGAAATTTTAAAAAAAATATCTATTCATTTTAAAAACTTTTTAGATCTCCCATGGGATGCAATAGATATATTTGGGGCAAAATTTTCTTCTATTTCATCTATTATAAATCCAATATTTATTGATGTTGCTTGGGAAAGTGGTGAAACTGATTCTTTTCTATATCTGTTTTCAAATGATTATAAAGTTTTAGATAAACTACTAATTTTTAGCTATAGAACCACAACTCGTGGAGGTCCTGGAGGTGATGGACAACCTGTTGGTTATCGTTACTTTACCATTGATAAAAACTACTTTATTGAACGTCGACAACGTTTTGAGGATGAAACCATAGAAGTACAACATTTCCAAGTCACAAAAGAAGGAAAATTTC
>NZ_WTEW01000073.1:0-1760 GCF_009795865.1 Gilliamella sp. Pas-s27 | reverse complement strand
GATTTTGGCTGTTTGATTCATTTCTGACTCTCCTTATTTGTGTTATAAAATAACTTGAATGTCAGATTAAGTAAAGACTATTACAAATTAACCCTTTAATTCAGATTTCAGACTTGGGCATTATATCTATTTTTGATAAATTCGGAGGTATGCAAAGTCCTGCTAAAATAACCTATTTAACAAGTAAAAATAAGAAGTTAATTAAAATAGGTGAAATATACTTAGATTTTTCCCTCGGGCAGGTTACTGATTATTCGATTGAAAATATTGATGATAATACTGATAAATTTATTGAAACTATTTTATCAAAAAAACAAGATTTTTTTATTGGTAAAGCTGCACTTTCATATACAGATTCTTTTCTATTGCTTTTAGCTAATAATTTGTTAAAAACAAATATAGATACAGTTTGGAAAGATAAGTTTTATACTAAATTACTATCAATGGGGTACAAAGACATTATAACACTTTATAATCAAAATATATTTTATAAAGATTCAACTCTTTGTAAAAAGAGTCAGAATGAAAAAGATGCGTTCGGTTGTCGAATTGGTAATAATCAATTATCAATTTGCTACAATTATGTAACTCATAATTTATTGTATCGATTTGGAAATAAATCAAATATAAAATTAGAATTAATAAAAGAATTAACTAACCAAAATGAAAGTGATCACATAATAACTTTTGTTAATAAAAATACTCAATACTTAATAAATACTCAACCCCAAAATGAAGGCATTCAAATAATCCAAAATGGAAAGCGTTTAAATAATTATAAATGTGAAAAAAATACTGTTGAGCCAATGATGTTAAACAGTTTTAATTGACTATTTTAATTTTAAAATATAAAGCCAAAGTATCAATACAATTAAGTCGAAGAAAAATTAGCGGTATTACAAGAGGGGACAAAAGTTAATTTAAATCTTGATTTGCATGATGAAGAATGTAAATGGTACGCTGTTTCGAGTTTTGTCGAAGGGTATTCCTCAATTCCTGAATTAAACCTTAAAACGCATAAACGTGATAAAGTAGAAGTAGACATTTTAGGTTGGGTGTATACCGGCAAAGCAGTAACAACATCGGAATTTGAAATACCGGGCAGTGAAACCGATACAGGATTGACGAAAGAAAAAAAGAAAAAAAAAAGAAAAAGAGTTGAACGCTAATTTAGTTAAATCTAAAGGTCTAAGAGTCTGGAATGACTTTAAGGATAAAAACGATAAAAAACTTTACTCAATGCTACCGGTGGGCACACAAGTTAAGATAACAGGAAAGAAAAAAACGAAAAATTATGTTGAGTTAGTGGAAGTAGTTCGAGATGGCAAACCCACGCTACCGTTACCGACAGAAAAGAAAAAAGTTTGGTATGATTGCCTTGAAAATATCGTCAGAGGAAAAAAATACAACGAAGTGGTGGTATTAGATAAGCCCTTTCCGATTAAAGCGGGTGATTTGGTGGGGCATATAGGTCATAACCAAAATAAAGGTATTACTAAAGAAACCGATAAAAATGGTAAGTACATTGATATAGAAATTTTGCCAGAAGATTTAAACGATAAAAAATTTTGTGCTCATTTACATGTTGAGTGTTTCACCTGTGAAGACTTGCCAAGTTATATTACTCAAACACAAGCAGAAGCGAGTAAAACCGCAGAAGAAGACAAAACATTTCTTGGCATAGCGAAACAAACCAAACTACTGGAAAAAGAAGCAGCATCAGATACGACAGTGGGTAAACCTTATGCAAAGACCAAGAT
>NZ_WTEW01000072.1:0-1842 GCF_009795865.1 Gilliamella sp. Pas-s27 | reverse complement strand
ACAGTTCTTTAACCGGAATACCCGCTTCAGCTTCTTTTAAAATAGCGACGATTTGATGTTCAGTCATTTTTTTCATAATTAAATCTCCTTTTCTTTTATCATAGAGAATTTTCTACTTTTATGCTGTACTATTTTAGGGGATAGTTACAAATAAATTACCCATTATTCTATAGAGTATTTATATGCATTAAAATTACTAATTTAGTTTATGATTAAATATCCATAAGCTAAACATATATAATAAAGTTATTATTTTTCTTCTTTTTGCATATAGCTCAGCCATTGATTGAATAATTTTTTTCTTTCATTATCAGGCAGATCTTCAATTTCAGGGCAATCACAACCGATTACTTTTACAGGACCATTTGATGTAAATATATATTTTGGATCATCTGATAAAGCGATCAGCTTGAATGAGCTACCACATGACTTACAGCTATACTCAGAACTTTCATGCGGTGGTTTTATTGTGTTTATTCTCCCACACACACAAGGCAATACCATATCTTTATCTGAACCAATTAAGCCATCCTTGATGAAAAAATAATATAATGAGTTTCTGGATTTAATTTTCCTTTTTATTACAGAGGATATTTTCATCATTATTAATTCAAATTTATCATATGACTCTTCTTTAAGTATCTTTTTCAGGCAAGCGAGAATAGACGGTGTATATATTCCAATTAAAGCCCAGCAAGCTGTTTCTAAGAGTTCATACTTTATTTCACTAAAATTTTCCATGCTCAATAGGTAAGGTCGCTTTTTCTCATCAATAAAAATAACATCCGCAGCATCAGAGCTTGTAAACAACGTGGATGTATAACCAATGTGAGTGAATTCAGACGAAAACTTGAATATGTTTTTCAAATCATCGGATAGGGAGTCTTTAGGAAATGCGCCCAAAATGCTTTTGATATGATCGACTTTACTACCAAATGTAGTGTGCGCGCATTGCGTAATTGATGAATTTTTCCATTGGTTGTAAGGCACGTTTTCAAACTCAGTAAGTGCTGACCTCAAGTCATCATTAAACATTGCATTTGAAATAGATTTCGAAGCATATTTATTAAAACTACTCAATGAAACCAAGACATGATAATTTATATTTTTAGGTTCTAATAAGCAAAGTTGGTATGAATCTGAAATTAAACTATCAACTAACTGCCTGGATGCTGTTATTAACTCATTATAATGAGTGAATTTTTTGCTTGCATATGGATGTTTTCATTATTGACACCCTCTCTAACATCTGATTTAGTTAGATTTGAGAACTTTTCGAAAACTACAATACTATTTTTCACTATTCTATTAACAATTGGAAGTATTGAGTTTAAATCCTTGTCTGATTTGTATTTTTCATTTAATGATGCATCACATTCAAACTCTTCGCTTATTTTTTCTTGGGTCTCATTCAATAATTGTATGTAGGATTTAAAGGCTGTGTTGAGATAATTTATATTGTTGCATAAAACATTATAATCACTTAAAGCGGACGAAGTTTTTCTATTCGTTAAGTTGCTTGATATTATTTTTAAAATATCTATCTCTGTCATGGTATATCCCTTCCGAAACATTAAATTTAAAAAAGTACAATCATCATAAGTTACTCTTATCTATGTGTTTTTCTCTCTTCAAAAAGAAAATACTTCTCAAACCGATACCCTTTTATAATATTCTATTACTAAGTCATGTCGTGATTTATGATATGGTTGTATTTGTAATAATTAATTTCTTTTTCTTCTCCAGGCCTTGGTTTATCAAGTTATTTTATAACACAAAAAGGAGAGTCAGAAATGAATCAAACAGCCAAAATCATTAAACCTAAATTAGGACTTTTAGAAT
>NZ_WTEW01000071.1:0-1897 GCF_009795865.1 Gilliamella sp. Pas-s27 | reverse complement strand
ATATCAACCGCAAGTTTCCGCATGGCGCGAGGATTTGCATAAAGGAATATATACAACACAATTACATTTAAGTAATAATAAAAAATTACGTTATGCTAATGATGATTATTGTGAATTTTCTCGGCGTTTAGGGGGGGGGTATTTTGCTCGTTGGATTACAATATTTTTTTCCTCAATTTTTGTTTTACTATCATTATTCGCTTTATATATGGGAGTTTTCGTTATTATTACAGAAATTGATGGTAGAATCCTAACAATATCAGTTAGTTTATTATTATTATTTGTCGCTTATTTTCTTTTTCAATTCTTACTAAATACACTGTTTGCCCCCGAAGATTGTCCTATTCGTTTTAATCGAAAAACAGGTAAAGTTTATGTTTATGAACATTTTATCTTATATTTTGGAGCATGGATAATTCTTATTCGTTCACCCTTTAGAGCTAAAGAGATAACGGTTAAAGAGTTTAATTGGGCAGATATTCAAGGGTGTATGACCTCAGTATCAGTTCCTCTTGCTAGTGGCGGAATGGTTAGAAGCTATCGTCTAGAATGTGTGGTATGCGAGCCTAATACCACTAAAGTGATTGACCACTTTCTACTAGCAGCCTATAGCAGTTTAAACTATTACGAATGGATGTGGATAAATAGCTATATGGCGTTTTCGGATAATAATTTGGATGGGGAATTGATGCCAGAAGAAGAGTTTACATGGCCAATCAAAGTCAACTGGCCAGAAGAAATCGACAAAAAATCCAAAGCTAGCTCGCTTGAAGAGTATCAGAAAATAGATGCCGAGTATAAAAAAATTAAGGAATAAATAATGCCATCTAAATATCAACCGCAAGTGTCATGCTGGCGCGAAGATTTATACAAAGGGGTTTATACAACCCGCCATTATTTAAGTAATAATAAAAAATTACGTTATGCTAATGATGATTATTGTGAATTTTCTCGGCGAACAATAGGATGGGAGTGGGTTCCACGTTGGGTTACTATTATTTGTTTAATAATGCTTATTTTATTGTCGTTTTTTGTAGTATATGGTTTATCTTATGTTATTATTTTTGAAACTGGATGGAAATTTATACTTATACCTCTTTGGTTATTATTCCTTTATCTAATATATTTATTTTTACAGCTTGTTTTCTATCTATTCTATGCTCCTGAGGATTGCCCAATCCGTTTTAATCGTAAAACAGGTAAAGTTTATATTTATGACCATTTTCTTTTATATTTTGGTTCGTTAGAAACATTTACTCGCTCACCATTTAGAGTGAAAGAGATAACAATGAAAGAGTTTGATTGGGCAGATATTCAAGGAGTCATGACGTCAGTATCGGCACCGATTTATGGTGGTGGTATGGTCAGAAGTTACCGCATAGAGTGTGTGGTATGTGAGCCCAATACCACTAATGTAATTGACCACTTTACTTTTTGTATGGATAGCAGTTTAAGTTACGATGAGTGGATGTGGGTGAATAGTTTTATGGCATTTTCGGATAAAAACCTAGATACCGAACAGATGCCAGATGAATATGAGTGGTCGGTAAAAATCAATTGGTCCGAAGAACTCGACAAAAAATCCAAAGCCAGATCGCTTGAAGAATATCAACAAATAGATGCCGAATATAAAAAGTTAGGGAATAAATAATGCCATCTAAATATCAACCGCAAGTTTCCTCATGGCGCGAGGATTTGCATAAAGGAATATATACAACGCAATTACATTTAAGCAATAATAAAAAACTACGTTATGCGAATGATGATTATTGTGAGTTTTCAAGACGCCCAAACGGAATCGGTGTAATTCTCCGTTCCTTTCTAATTTTTATATCGTTTTTTTCGCTACTACTTACAATATTTGGAGTATTTGTAAGTTTTTATGATATTAATATCA
>NZ_WTEW01000070.1:0-1950 GCF_009795865.1 Gilliamella sp. Pas-s27 | reverse complement strand
ACGGCGAAATTGTCAATGTTGGGCATGGCATAGGAGATAATGTTGATCAGTTTCTCATTCCTTTTATGTTTATGTCAACCAATCCACGCTATAACTGCCAGTATATTGAGTCGTTTCGTGAAGAAACTGGCTATTTAAGTGGATTGATGATGTAAATATATTTTATCTAATTTTCTGGGTTATGAAGTTGATCAGACTATCCTTGATAAAGAAAAAAATAATGATCGCGTATTTATGCCTAATCGTACTGTCAGACCTTTTTCAGAAATTCTTAACAAACATTAAGTTGTTACTTGTTATACGTTGAGTAATGACTTAGGAATATACTATCAATTTTATACAAAATTAAATGGGGCTAAATGCCCCATTTCAACTTAAAGACATTCGAATGCACTTTGTGACTTGGGTAGTAAAGATAAAAATAGTCATAAGTAATGGCAAATTTGGCCAACAACTTAACAAAGTTACCCAATGTTAATTTGCAAATTGATTAATAATTAAATATAGTGACAAGAAAAATGTCACTTTTAACAAAAAATAATCAAAGTAAGGATGAAAGAATATTTATGAAATTATGCAGAATAAAGAAAGTTCCACCAGTAATGTTGCTGTTATTGGTTTATACATCTTTCAGCATCGTTTGGTCTTACTGTTATTATAGATATGAGTCTGTTTTAAAGAATTTTGGTTTTTATACAACCGCAATAACCACTTTATTTTTTATTATGATTGTACATAATTGTATTTGTAGTTGTCGTAAACTTGTTGTCGCTTTTGGTTCTTTATTATTATTTCTTTTTTTATCTGAAATCAGCTATTTTGTTTTTTATGGAGAAATGATATCAGAAGGCGTACTTGATTCTATTGTCGAGACTAATTCTTACGAAGCACTATCAATGGCTAAGCAGACTTTAATTATAATAGGCCCTGCATTTATTGCGACTTTTCTTATTTTATTGATTCTTAAAAAATTCGTTTGTATTAAATTTAGACTTTTTATTCCCGTAACCCTTTATGTTATTTTTTTATTGCTTTTTATTTATTTTTTGGCAAATTACACAGTAATGAAAGCTGATCTTGAGCGAGGCTACTATAAACCTGCTGCCAGTGCACTGCGTAAATGCTATTCGGCTGTATTAGGTGATTTATCCTATATTTTGGTTAGTTATGCTTCAACAGATATTTATTCAAATACTCATGAAATTGAAAAATTTAATGAGGCTGTTCTTTTACCGCCTAATAAAACTGATAATGACCTGATCGTATTTATCATGGGTGAATCCTCTTTCGTAAACCGCTATAGTTCCTATGGCTATCATAAGCAAACTACGCCTTTTATGACCAAAATTTTTAGACAAAATAAAGGGTGTATTATTCCAAATAGCCATTCAGCTGCTGCCTTTACTCTTGATTCTATTCCAATGACACTTTCATTTAATACACCTGAAAGTGATGATAATTTATTTAATAATAAATCAATTATTGAAATGGCTAAATCCAATCATTACAAAACCTATTGGTTAGCATCGGCTGGGCAAGCAATTAAAGGGACATTTAATACTAAATTTGGTTTTATTGCACGTAAAAGTGATGTTGTGTCTTTTAGTGAGGATCGTCTTGATACTACTTTAAGTTTATTATTAGAAGAAACGCTACAAAAAGATCATTCTCCGAAAAAATTTATTTTTGTTCATTTAAGTGGTAGCCATAAACCTTATAAAGGCGGTTATGATGAAATTGATAAACAGGCTTTACCTGATGCTGAAGAATATGATCTAACTATTCATCATACTGATCGTGCAGTTAAGGCATTGTATGATGTTATCAATAAATACAGTGATAACTATACAATGATTTACACCTCGGATCACGGCGAAATTGTCAATGTTGGGCATGGCATAGGAGATAATGTTGATCAGTTTCTCATTCCTTTTATGTTTATGTCAACCA
>NZ_WTEW01000006.1:0-99782 GCF_009795865.1 Gilliamella sp. Pas-s27 | reverse complement strand
TATCACCTGAACAATATGAACAACAATATTACCAAAATGAAAAAATGATAGAGGTGGGCACTGTCTAATATTTTGGCGAGGATCAAACATTATTGGAGTGAAATAAAATTTATTTAGAATTTGTAACTACCTCCTAAAATAGTACAGCCAAAAAGTAGAAAATTCTTTACGATAAAAGTAAAAGAGGCTCTATCAAATAAAGAAATTACAGAGGAGCAATGTGAACAACTAAAAAATGTCAATATTAACGGATTTTATTTTCAATCGGTTTATACCCGTTCAACACATGGGCTAGAAGGGTGTGAAACAGGACGGCAATTTAACCAAAAAATGTATGATCTTAAACATCTAAAGGGGATCGATGTTGAATCAGGCGCCTATATTAAACTGCGTAAAACCCACTTTGTTATATTGGCATTACGGGCACAATTCTTCGATTTTAAGCCAGCAATGAAAGTCCTTCAAAATATTTATGATGTGGTTAACAAAGAAAATAACAGCAAATATGAAAAAGATTTTTTAGAACAAGTAAGTATAAAAGGTCTATCATTTATTACGAGTCAATTTCGCTATGCAACCTTAATGCTTGAGTATTTTACTGAACTGCAACGGTTAAAAAAAATCGAAGGATTAACCACAATCGCCCTTAACACTAATCTGGGTAAAAGAACAATTTTAATCAAATATCTGGCTAACTATGACTCACCAGGGCTAATTTGTAACGGAGTATTGCGGATGCACGACAATCTGATCAAGCTCTGTAAACCTATCGGTAATGGTTTGTATAGTTTAGGGGCATGATTGTCGAATCGTCAATACTGGCCCTTTCGGGGGTTGTTTGGGAAATCTGCGTGGTTTATGCTCATCTAAAATATCAACTGTTTGAAGCGTGGATAACCTTTAAAAGCCTTAGTTTTTCGGGTGTTGATGTTGGTGGTGGCTTAAAGTTAGTATCCAATGCCTATTCAGCTGAAGTAAAAAAACTGATTAAAGATCTGCGCAATAGCTTAAACCAAGTGATCAAAGATATTGACCAACGACTTCATCGCCAATTGGTTGAAATTGAACATATCTTTAAAAAAGCATTAAATATTACCTTTAAAGTGTTTGAAGATGGTACGGGGATCAATGTTAATCGCAAACAACTTCAATTTCGCAGTGTAAGACTTTCTTTTTTAGTCGGTGCATTCGAAATTTATAACTGGCAATGTGTGATGGACAAAAAGCCTAATCTGTTTGCTAATGATAGTGATATTATAATGGAAAAAATGATAGCTACTAGTTCGCTCATTGCCGCTGCTGCAGATATTACAGCCAGTGTGACAAAAGTTTTAGCTGGGCGAACATCAGTGTTTATTTATTCCAAATTTACTTTTGGTGTTTTTACTGGATTAGTTAGCTTTTTAATGGGGGCTAAAATGATAAAATCCATTATACAAGATGGTGAATTTGGTAGTGTCTTGTCAATATTTTTAGCTAGTGCATCATCTTTGAGTTATTTTGCCTCAGGCAGTGCTTTTTCGTTAATGTGTATGAGCTATCGCTATGCTTGGGTACAAACTTTTATTGAAGCTAAAATTACGCCAGCGGCAGAAAAGCTAGCAGCACGCTTTGCTAAAAAAGGCGTTCAAAAAGCGTTTGATCTATTTGCTATGCGTACAATATTATTCCGTTTTGCAGGTGTTGTTGGCATAATAGCTTTGGTTTTAGAATTACTTTATGACTATTTTTCTGACGATGAAATTCAAGTTTGGATCACCTATTCTGCTTTAGGAGTACGTAAAGGTGAGCTAAGATTTAGAATGAGTTTAGATCAAATTAACTCGTTTAAAAAACTCAATATGTTTGTTGAAAAGTTCCAAGAAGAGAGCGGTGTTAATCTTTCCCAAATTAACAAAAAAGCAATTGAAAGTATGAAAAACGATTACGAGTCTATTTTATTAACGACTCAAAATAACGTTCATAAATGGCTTAAATAAAGAAAAAAAAGGCACTTAGGTGCCCTTATTCTTCAAGCGGTGGGTAGCCTGGCCAGTAATTTTCAAATGGTAGCTCTCCCATAGTGATGGCATATTTACGCCAAAGTTGGGCTTTTGCGATATCTTGTGCTTCACCTTTATAATAATAACTTAAATAAGTCATGGTTTTATAGTAACCTTGTATTGACTCTTTTACTAAGTAACGTTCTTTTAATGGGGTAATTTCACCAATAGTTTCACCTAGTACGCTTGACCATGTTGGTCTTGGCCAAATTTCTATAGGGCCAATCCCATTGATAAAATTTAACTGATAGATTCGATTGAAAAATTGAAATTTTTCAGTAATATAGTCTTCGTCACTGGACTCCATTATTTGAAATTTTTGTCGGTGCGGTTTTTTATAATCTTCAATTTTAGCTTTAAGTGAGTATTTTTTATAATTTTCGTTAGTTTCAATACGCCAGATAACATCTTCTAGATTATTATCTGGCATAACACGAAAAGCCTGTACCAAAGTGTCAAAACCTTTAGGTATATCTTGCTGAGTGCCAAGACCTTGCATATACATAAAGGCCAGTGTTTTAAGCGCAGGGGCGCAGTTTTGTTTAGCGGCTTTTTGATATAACTCAAAGGCCTGCTTTTCATCTTTTTCAACGCCGATACCGAATAAATAAAAATAAGCTAAATTAGTTTGAGCAAGGGCATGCCCTTTATTAGCCGCTTTTTGATACCATTCGATGGCTTTAGCCAAATCAGGCTCAACACCTTGACCAAACTCGCTCATTGGGTAAATTGCACGGGAATAAGGGTCAGAAGGTAGTTGAAACTCATAAGGAGCAAATTTGGCTTCAATATAGGGTAAATCGGGGTCAGCATTTTTGCCGTTTTCATCAAAAAAGTAGTTGCGAGGCGGTTTACCACCAGAGCCGTTTTCGTAGATATAGCCAATACTATTTTGCGCATCCAAATCACCTTGAGCGGCCGCTTTTTCAAACCAGCTTAATGCAACAGGAAAGTTATTAAACTCATCACGATACATCGCCCCCAAATTATATTGGGCTTTAGCCAGTCCTTGAGCCGCAGCTTTTTCGAACAATAATCTGGCTTTAGTGTGGTAGCCTTTATGTAACAAGGCATCTTGATAATAGATTTCGCCCAGATTATTTTGGGCTGTAGCCTCGCCTTTATCGGCCAGTTTGGTACAAATAGCGATATTGGCTTCATCTTTTTTAAGTGGCAAACACTTTGTGTTGGTTTTAGCCGCACTGGGCAATGATAATCCAACTAACACAATCAATAAAAAGGGGAATTTGGTGTATGCTAACATAGCGTGCTCCAGTTAATCGTTCAATAAAACATCAGGTTAACATAAAACACCCCTAGATAAAACAGATTATTAATTCCTAATAGCAGTCACTGACGATGAAATTAAAACCAAAATAACGTTCATAAATGGCTTAAATAAAGAATAAGGGCACTTAGGTGCCCTTATTCTTCAAGCGGTGGGTAGCCTGGCCAGTAATTTTCAAATGGTAGCTCTCCCATAGTAATAGCATATTTACGCCAAAGTTGGGCTTGTGCAATATCTTGCACTTCGCCTTTATAGTAGTAACTTAATAATGTCATGCGTTTATAATATCCTTGTATCGATTTTTTAACAAAAAAACGCTCTTTTAGTGGGGTAATTTCACCAATAGTTTCACCTAATATTACTGACCATGTTGGTCTTGTCCAATCATACATTGCCCCAACAGTACCCGTAAAATTCAACTGATAGATTCGATTAAAAAATTGAAATCGTTCAGCGATATAATCTTCGTCGCTTGAATCATTTGGTTCAAATTTTTGTCGGTATGGTTCTTTATAATATTTAAGTGTTGTCTTTAAAGAGTAACGAATATACATTTTATGGCTTATCATATGCCATAAATTATCGTCTGGTAAAATCTGGTAAGCCTGCTCTAGAGTCGCAAAACTTTTAGGTATATCTTGCTGAGTGCCAAGACCTTGCATATACATAAAGGCCAGTGTTTTAAGCGCTGGGGCGCAGTTTTGCTTAGCGGCTTTTTGATATAACTCAAAGGCTTGTTTTTCATCTTTTTCAACGCCGATACCGAATAAATAAAAATAAGCTAAATTAGTTTGAGCAAGGGCATGCCCTTTATTGGCCGCTTTTTGGTACCATTCGATGGCTTTAGCCAAATCAGGCTCAACGCCTTGACCAAATTCGCTCATTGGGTAAATTGCACGGGAATAAGGGTCAGAAGGTAGTTGAAACTCATAAGGAGCAAATTTGGCTTCAATATAGGGCAAATCGGGGTCAGCATTTTTGCCGTTTTCATCAAAAAAGTAGTTGCGAGGCGGTTTACCGCCAGAGCCGTTTTCGTAGATATAGCCAATACTATTTTGCGCATCCAAATCACCTTGAGCGGCGGCTTTTTCAAACCAGCTTAATGCAACAGGAAAGTTATTAAACTCATCACGATACATCGCCCCCAAATTATATTGGGCTTTAGCCAATCCTTGAGCCGCAGCTTTTTCGAACAATAATCTGGCTTTAGTGTGGTAGCCTTTATGTAACAAGGCATCTTGATAATAGATTTCGCCCAGATTATTTTGTGCTGTAGCCTCGCCTTTATCGGCCAGTTTGGTACAAATAGCGATATTGGCTTCATCTTTTTTAAGTGGCAAACACTTTGTGTTGGTTTTAGCTGCACTGGGCAATGATAATCCAACTAACACAATCACTAAAAAGGGGAATTTGGTGTGTGCTAACATAGCGTGCTCCAGTTAATCGTTCAATAAAACAGCATTTTAGCATAAAACAGTTGATGACTAATAATCTTAAAATTCATAACATTAAAAGAAAAATGGCACTTAGGTGCCCTTATTCTTCAAGTGGAGGATAACCTGGCCAGTAATTTTCAAATGGTAGCTGCCCCATAGTAATAGCATATTTACGCCAAAGTTGGGCTTTTGCAATATCTTGTGCTTCGCCTTTAAAATAATAACTTAAGTCTGTCATAGTTTCATAATAACCTTGTATAGAGTTTTTAATAAAATAACGTTCTTTTAATGGTGTAATTTCACCTATTGCTTCACCTAATACAATTGACCAAGTCGGTCGTTGCCAACTATACATTGATCCAATACCATCTCTAAGGTAAAGTTGGTAAATATTATTAAAGAATTTAAACCGTTCAGTAATGTAGTCTTCATCACTGGAATCATTTGGTTCAAATTTTTGTCGGTATGGTTCTTTATAATATTTAAGTGTTGTCTTTAAAGAATAACGAATATACATTTTATGGCTTATCATATGCCATAAATTATCGTCTGGTAAAATCTGGTAAGCCTGCTCTAGAGTCGCAAAACTTTTAGGTATATCTTGCTGAGTGCCAAGACCTTGCATATACATAAAGGCCAGTGTTTTAAGCGCAGGGGCGCAGTTTTGTTTAGCGGCTTTTTGATATAACTCAAAGGCTTGTTTTTCATCTTTTTCAACGCCGATACCGAATAAATAAAAATAAGCTAAATTAGTTTGAGCAAGGGCATGGCCTTTATTGGCCGCTTTTTGGTACCATTCAATGGCTTTAGCCAAATCAGGCTCAACACCTTGACCAAATTCGCTCATTGGGTAAATTGCACGGGAATAAGGGTCAGAAGGTAGTTGAAACTCATAAGGAGCAAATTTGGCTTCAATATAGGGTAAATCGGGGTCAGTATTTTTGCCGTTTTCATCAAAAAAGTAGTTGCGAGGCGGTTTACCGCCAGAGCCGTTTTCGTAGATATAACCAATACTATTTTGCGCATCCAAATCACCTTGAGCGGCCGCTTTTTCAAACCAGCTTAATGCAACAGGAAAGTTATTAAACTCATCACGATACATCGCCCCCAAATTATATTGGGCTTTAGCCAACCCTTGAGCCGCGGCTTTTTCGAACAATAATCTGGCTTTAGTGTGGTAGCCTTTATGTAACAAGGCATCTTGATAATAGATTTCACCCAGATTATTTTGTGCTGTAGCCTCGCCTTTATCGGCCAGTTTGGTACAAATAGCGATATTGGCTTCATCTTTTTTAAGTGGCAAACACTTTGTGTTGGTTTTAGCATAAGCACTAGGTAAAGATAACCCAATTAACATCGTCACTAAAAAGGGGAATTTGGTGTGTGCTAACATAGCGTGCTCCAGTTAATCGTTCAATAAAACAGCATTGTAGCATAAAGCAGTTGATGACTAATAATCTTAAAATTCATAACATTAAAAGAAAAATGGCACTTAGGTGTCCTTATTCTTCAAGTGGAGGATAACCGGGCCAGTAATTTTCAAATGGTAGCTCTCCCATAGTAATGGCATATTTACGCCAAAGTTGGGCTTTTGCAATATCTTGTGCTTCACCTTTATAATAATAGCTTAAATAAGTCATGGTTTGGTAATAACCTTGTATAGAATCTTTTATTAGGTATTGTTCTTTTAATGGTGTAATTTCACCCACTGTTTCACCTAATACAATTGACCAAGTTGGTCGTTGCCAACTATACATTGATCCAATCCCATTCCTAAAATACAGTCGGTAAATATTATTAAAAAATTTAAACTTTTCAGCAATATAATCTTCATCACTGGAATCCGTTATTAGAAATTTTTGTCGGCGTGATTTTTTATAATCTTCAATTTTAGCTTTAAGTGAGTATTTTTTATAATTTTCGTTAGTTTCAATACGCCAGATAACATCTTCTAGATTATTATCTGGCATAACACGAAAAGCCTGTACCAAAGTGTCAAAACCTTTAGGTATATCTTGCTGAGTGCCAAGACCTTGCATATACATAAAGGCCAGTGTTTTAAGCGCTGGGGCGCAGTTTTGTTTAGCGGCTTTTTGATATAACTCAAAGGCTTGTTTTTCATCTTTTTCAACGCCGATACCGAATAAATAAAAATAAGCTAAATTAGTTTGAGCAAGGGCATGCCCTTTATTAGCCGCTTTTTGATACCATTCGATGGCTTTAGCCAAATCAGGCTCAACGCCTTGACCAAATTCGCTCATTGGGTAAATTGCACGGGAATAAGGGTCAGAAGGTAGTTGAAACTCATAAGGAGCAAATTTGGCTTCAATATAGGGCAAATCGGGGTCAGCATTTTTGCCGTTTTCATCAAAAAAGTAGTTGCGAGGCGGTTTACCGCCAGAGCCGTTTTCGTAGATATAGCCAATACTATTTTGCGCATCCAAATCACCTTGAGCGGCGGCTTTTTCAAACCAGCTTAATGCAACAGGAAAGTTATTAAACTCATCACGATACATCGCCCCCAAATTATATTGGGCTTTAGCCAGTCCTTGAGCCGCGGCTTTTTCGAACAATAATCTGGCTTTAGTGTGGTAGCCTTTATGTAACAAGGCATCTTGATAATAGATTTCGCCCAGATTATTTTGTGCTGTAGCCTCGCCTTTATCGGCCAGTTTGGTACAAATAGCGATATTGGCTTCATCTTTTTTAAGTGGCAAACACTTTGTATTAGTTTTAGCATAAGCACTAGGTAAAGATAACCCAATTAACATCGCCACTAAAAAGGAGAATTTGGTGTGTGATAACATAGCGTGCTCCAGTTAATCGTTCAATAAAACAGCATTGTAGCATAAAGCAGTTGATGACTAATAATCTTAAAATTCATAACATTAAAAGAAAAATGGCACTTAGGTGTCCTTATTCTTCAAGTGGAGGATAACCGGGCTAGTAATTTTCAAATGGTAGCTCTCCCATAGTAATGGCATATTTACGCCAAAGTTGGGCTTTTGCAATATCTTGTGCTTGGCTTAATACAATTGACCAAGTTGGTCGTTGCCAACTATACATTGATCCAATACCATCTCTAAGGTAAAGTTGGTAAATATTATTAAAGAATTTAAACCGTTCAGTAATGTAGTCTTCATCACTGGAATCATTTGGTTCAAATTAAAACACTAAAATGCTCAGTATAATTTTCTACGAGAGTTGTGTACTAAAAATGGGGTATTTACATATACTCATTACAGTCGTTTCTCAAATTACTTTAAACAACGTGGGGAATTTTTGCATTTTATTTAATATCATTTTAATCAACAAATATCACTACAAAAAATAGTGATATTTTTTTAGGTAGGTATTCAAAGGTTCAGAATTGCAACAGAAACAAAGATGGGTATATAATCACTACTTTGCTTAAAAGTTGTTAAAAACACCATGATAAACAATCAAATTAGCCATATTATAGCTGGTGAGCTTACTGTAAAACCCGAACAAGTGTTAGCTGCCATTCAATTATTAGACGAAGGTAGCACAGTTCCCTTTATTGCTCGTTATCGAAAAGAGGTAACAGGAGGGCTTGATGATACTCAATTACGAACACTTGATAGTCGATTGAGCTATTTACGTGAACTTGAAGATCGTAAGCAAACCATTTTAAAATCAATAGAAGAACAAGGCAAATTAACGCCTGAATTAAGTAAAAGTATTGCCTCAACGCTTAGTAAAACAGAACTTGAAGATTTATATTTACCGTATAAACCCAAACGCCGTACTCGAGGCCAAATTGCAATTGAAGCAGGTCTTGAACCTCTTGCTGATGATTTATGGCAAAATCCTTCATTAAATCCAGAAAACGAAGCAGAAAAATATTTTAATACAGATAAAGGTATTACCGATACTAAATCTGCCTTGGATGGGGCTCGTTATATTTTGATGGAACGATTTGCTGAAGAGGCTAACTTATTAGCAAAAGTACGTCATTATCTTTGGAATAATGCTCATTTGGTTTCTCGAGTAGTCAGTGGAAAGGAAGATGAGGGTGTAAAATTTCGAGACTATTTTTCTCAAAGTGAACTTATTTCAAAAGTACCTTCACACCGAGCATTAGCTATGTTCCGTGGGAGAAACGAGGGTTTTTTACAACTTTCCTTAAATGCTGATCCGCAATTTGAAGAAGCACCAAAAGAGAGTTATTGTGAACAAATTATCACTGAGTATTTAGGTGTTCATTTTAATGATCAACCAGCAGATAAATGGCGAAAAGCAGTGATTAATTGGACGTGGCGCATAAAAATTTTAATGCACATGGAAACCGAGCTGATGACGACGCTTCGAGAACAAGCCGAAGAAGAAGCAATTAATGTTTTTGCTGCCAACTTGCATGATATGTTAATGGCCGCACCAGCAGGTATGAAAGTCACCATGGGTATGGATCCGGGGTTAAGAACTGGAGTAAAAATAGCGGTTGTTGATGCAACAGGTAAATTAGTTGCGACTGAAACTATCTATCCGCATACGGGGCAAGCTGATAAAGCGGCAATGGTTATTGCTGCGCTTTGTATTAAATATCAAGTTGAATTGGTGGCAATTGGTAATGGTACGGCTTCGCGCGAGACAGAACGTTTTTATTTGGACGTTCAAAAAAAATACCCAGAAGTGAAAGCGCAAAAAGTGATTGTCAGTGAAGCTGGCGCTTCGGTTTATTCCGCATCAGAACTAGCCGCACAAGAGTTTCCTGATCTTGATGTATCTATTCGTGGTGCTGTTTCTATTGCACGTCGTTTACAAGATCCATTAGCTGAACTTGTTAAAATTGATCCTAAATCTATTGGAGTAGGTCAATATCAGCATGATGTAAGCCAAACTCAGTTAGCTAAAAAACTTGATGCCGTGGTTGAAGACGGTGTCAATGCGGTTGGTGTAAATTTAAATACTGCCTCAATGATGTTACTCGCACGTATTGCTGGTCTAAATAAAGTTATTGCGCAAAATATTATTGATTGGCGTAATGAAAATGGACAATTTACGGATCGCAAACAACTATTAAAAGTTTCGCGTCTTGGGCCTAAAGCATTTGAACAATGTGCAGGTTTTTTAAGAATTATGGATGGTAAAAATCCACTTGATGCCTCTGCAGTTCACCCAGAAGCTTATCCTATTGTTGAGCGTATTTTAGAGAAAAATGGAAAATCTTTAAAAGACATTTTAGGTGATAGCAATTATTTAAAATCACTTAAAGCAATTGATTATGTGGATGAAAACTTTGGTGTGCCAACAGTAACTGATATTATTAAAGAACTTGATAAACCAGGACGAGATCCAAGACCTGAATTTAAAACTGCTCAGTTTGCTGATGATATTGAAACTATGGAAGATTTAAAACTCGGCATGATTATGGAAGGTTCTGTTACCAATGTGACCAATTTTGGTGCCTTTGTTGATATTGGTGTTCATCAAGATGGTTTAGTGCATATTTCGGCCTTATCAGATAAGTTTGTTGATGATCCAAGAACAGTAGTAAAAGCGGGGGATATTGTTAAAGTTAAAGTGGTAGAGGTTGATATTCCTCGTAAACGTATTGCGTTAACCATGCGTCTTGATGATCCTGCGTCATTGACTAAGCAAGATGCTAATCGCATTTCAAAAAAACATACTCAGGCCAACAAACAAAATAATTATAATTCATTGCCGAATAACAGTGCGATGGGAAATGCGTTTGCTGCTGCATTAAAGAAAACTAAATAAAAATATTGACAAATTATGGGACAGTTGTCCCTATTTTGTATTCAGTGCGTTGAAATATGGTCATTTTTATATTGGATATCATCAATGTGCTTTTTAGCTATTTTTTATTAAGTTATAAAATAAAATTAAATTAAATTAATAGAAAGGGAATATCAAAAACAATGAAAAAATATTTTAATGTTGTTTGGTTGGCATTAATTGTTATCCTCTCAGGATGTGATAAAAACCAAGTAAAATTAACGGAAGAAGTTAAATCTGAATTGGAAGATCAAGACAAACCGATTTGTTTTTATTTAGGTAAAGTAACATTTCCTTATCTTAAAAAAGATCTTAGCTATCCTGCAAATGAACGAGCAGAGGTTTGGGTAAATAATGAATTAAATCGACGGTTAGAGATTTTTTCAAATTTAGGTTTACTAGAGCGTTCATCAGATGCTAACAATCAAACAACCACCTATCAATTAGCTAAATTAAACAGCGATACTATATTTAAAAAAGGTAGTTTTTGTTTTGGGCAAGTGAGTTTAGATCATCTTTTTGTTGACAATTATAGAAATAGTGTAAACCCTTTTGCAACGGTAACTTATACTATTGAGCAAATTCCTTCTTGGGTTAATAATGATATCTTCAAACAATATTTTTATTCTCGTGAATTAGATAAAAATAAACAAAGTTATTACTATAGTTATCCTAGTTTAATTGATGGGCAATTTCCTAACCAAATATCGTCCACAATTAAGTTAGCTAAATTGGAGAATGGTGAATTGATTTTTGATAACGAAGATTCGATAAAGCATTCATATTTTAATAGTAAAAAAGATGATAACTGGGATCGTGAGCATTTCACTTATGCATATTATGATACGGCAAAAGCAACCGAAATCAGATATGATTTTGTTAAGTATAATCAAATGAATAATGATTGGGGGATAGAGCCAGATTCTGTATTATTTTCAAAAGAAAAACCAAAACCATCAGCAAATTTAGCTCGTTCAACTAACTTAGTTGTAATGTATTACTATTTTGATCATGCGCTTACTCAAAATCGTATTAAGTCGGCAAAAGGATATATAAAAGATAAGTTATTAGCTCAGTACTCAAAATTGCTTAGTGAAAAAAACGATTTTGCTTTTGAAATGAATTTTGATGAAAATGGGGTAGTTTCTTATTTCGTTGATACAATTGAAAGTTATAATTATAAACAGAAACGTATTATTTCATCTTCTGACGATATGAAAACAGAACGAACGAGTTGGAAATTTTATGATTATTTTACCATGTCTTTACCTAGCCAAGATCAAAACTATCTCAATCCGTTTGCAACCGATGATTATGAAAAAACAGAGATATTTGATATTTTCCAAGCAGACTATAACACAAAATTTGTTCAAACAGGGGTTGATTTAGATGAACTTCATTCAGTTTTCGTTGACTATGATGATGAAGACAAAATACTATTTTTTGATAATAATATGACATTTCAATACAATGATAAAAACCAGTTGATTTCAAGGGTGATTGATAATGAAACTTATACTATGGAGTATAATAAAGAAGGTCAATTAATCAAAATGAAAAAATATACTGGTAATAAAAATAAAGCGAGTCTTGAATGTCAATTTTTTAAACACAACCAAAAAGGTGATTGGACAATCAAAGAATGTGATGATGGTAAGATAACAACTCGAACTATTGAATATTATTAATAGCTTTTATAATAATCCTATTTTATTTCTTGTGTATTTAATCGTTAAAGGTGATGGTTTAGGCCGTCACCAAATTCGATAATAAGCCAACTTATTGTTAGTTATCACAAATATTACTGCGTTGGTGATTTATCGATTGGCTATATTTTTGTCATATAGAAAAGAAACCGCTTTCTTATTATCGAGAAATAGAAAACCTTGGTATCATTTTTGTATAGTCTTTTTGTCGATATGCATTTACTTTTTAGTGAATGGATTAATTCAAAAACTAAAAATCGATAAAATTTTTACAGTGGTAAAAAAATCACAAATAAACACTAGGTAATACAATCTTTTGTAGATTATATTGTTTTAATTGTTTTGCAAACTGCTCTACTTGTTGTTTACTGGCAGATGGCCATGTTTTAGCAATGCCATGTACACCATGATTATGAAAGGCGTTAATTCGAATTCGAATATTGGGATCTATATCAATTAAGAATTCAGCAATATTTTTTGCATTATCTTGTAGATCGGTTTGTTTTGGAATAATTAAAAATCTTATTTCATATAATTTATTGATTTTGGCAAGATATTTAATCGTTTCTTTTACTCGTAGATTGTCTCGTCCTGTTAGCTGTTTATGTACATTATTATCCCAAGCTTTAAGATCAATCATTGCTCCATCCATCGTGCTTGTTACTTTTTGCCATCCTGTCTGTTTTAAGTAACCATTACTATCAATAAAGCAAGTAAGGTGATTTAAATCGTTGGCTTGTTTTATTGCTCTAAACAGATTCTCAATAAAAGGGAGTTGTATAGTGGCCTCTCCTCCACTAAAAGTTATACCGTTTAAAAATGGCAGATATTTTCGGATAATTTTTAATATATCTTCAACACTGTATTTATAAGTCATTGGTGTTGAGTTATAACCGCAAGTATTAATACAAGTATCACATTGTTGGCAAACCGAAGTTTGCCATATGACGCGATGATTGTTAAAACTTAATGCCTTATGTGGACAAGCATTAATACAATCGCCACAATCCTTACATAATGATATTGTGTAAGGATTGTGGCAGTTTAAGCAACGAAAATTGCATCCCTGTAAAAATATTACAAGTCGATTGCCTGGTCCATCAACACAAGAAAAGGGTAATATCTTGTTAACGATTGCCCATGACTTGTTCATGACTGATTACTCTTGGCTTTCGAGATAAATAACTATTGTTTTTAACGTCATCAGCAGCTTCTGCTCCTAAAAACGTTGTGTTAATTCGTGATCCTTCTTGTTTATACTTTTTGATGTCGGATAATCTAACCATATAACCCGTTACTCGAACAAGATCATTGCCACTGATATTGGCGGTAAATTCACGAAAACCCAATTTAAAAGCTGCTTTACAAATTTGCAGTAATGCTGATGGGTTATTTTTGATGGTTTCATCGATAGTTAAAATATCACTAATGCCCGATGTGTAGTAATGATGATGTTTAAATAGCGCCATAATATGGGTAACTGGATCGGGTTCATGACCGTAAGGAATTCTTAGACCAGGGGTTATGCCTATATCGGTACTGATTCCTGATTGTGAATGTAACATAGCCTTTCCTTTCCAAGCATTTTCTATTGTGTGGTTGTCAATAAATTTGGCAATGAGTTGGGTAATGGTTAATGCCAGTTCATTGGCTTGTTCGTCAAAACCATAACGCCCTGCTAAATTTGCTTTTTCTTGCAGGATATTGACCGCTTCAGCCATACCAAAAATACCAAACATAGGTGCAAATCGGTTGGGATCAATTAATCCTTCTTGAACTAAAAAACTGCTATTAAAAAAATTGGATTGATTATAAAGAAAATTCGATCTTGCTTGAATAAGATTAAGTTGTAACTGACAATAGTAAGGTAAGGTATTTGTCAAAAAATCCTCACTATTTTTACTGCGTAATGCCACTTCTTTTAAGTTGATTCGTGAAAGCGTGCTTCCTCCGCCTGCAACTGGCAGTGAATTATAGCAACTTACAACACCGTATCCTTTGCTATCAAAATCTTTTTGGACCATATTATTGTTTGCAATATGAGGTTTGCTTGTTTCACAGATATTTTCAATTGCCACTAATAATAATGATTCTGGGGTAATCTCTTTATCATAGATAAAGGTTAAATTAGGTGCAACTTGTTTTAGTTCTCTATCTATACGTAAAATTACCCGACAGATAATATTATCTGTTGGTCCAATGTTTGCATGCATAAATGCATCAGGTAAATTACGATCGAGCATGATCCAAAAACGCTTTAATCGCTGATAAATTTCATCTTCAGTAAGATTACCAACGTAAGGAAGTAAAATTTGATCTAAGCATCCTAAATAAACAGGCATACCAGTTACTGAAGGAACGTGATGATAGATGATGATAAGCAAATTTAATGCATCATCAAATGTTTCAGCTGGATTAAGTTCTAACCACTTCGACCCTTGTTTTAAAAATTTCACATAATCAGGTAAAACATAACGAGGTTTATAAGGCGCGTGACCTTCGTACATATCACAGATAACGCGGTCATTTAAAGCTTGTTGTGTTTCTTCATCCAGATCTACATAAGGTAAATTATTTTCTGCTGCTAAGGCGAGTAAATTTGATTTTTGTTTAGGCGACAAATTAGGATCTGTCACAATATTATAACAACTTTGTTGAAATTCAGTCATGCTCATAATTATCTCAATATTTATTTCTCAATAATAAATTGTTTTGGTTCATAATCAGATGCATTAATTGGTGAATGTTTTTCAACATATTGTTTTACTACATCTGCATCGCGATAACCTGTATCAACGTAAGTCGGTGACGTATTGGTTATTGGGTAACCATCTCCACCAGCGGCTAAAAAGTCAAGCGTGGCAATGCGATAGTTTTTTTGTAAATCGATCGGTTGATTGTTAATTTTTACATTTTCAATATTGTCCTCATTTTTTGTTAGGCTAATATTTTTCAAATGCGTATATCCTCCTGAGCCTTGTTTTTTACTTAATGCCGCTTTCAGATAATCAATTAATTCATTGCCTGTTAATTCGAAATAAACCACACTGTTACCAAAAGGTTCTACTTTTAAAATATCGCGGTAAGTAATATTACCTTCAATTAAGGAGTCACGAATCATACCACCAGACATAATGCCAACATCTGCATTAGTTTTTTCAACAAAAGCACTAAGTAACAATTGTCCCATATTGCTTTGCTGGTATCTAACAACATCACGATTGCCTTCTAACCGACCTATCAACTCACCACTTTTCACTAATAACTGCTGTTTACCCAGTTCTTGATATGGCCTCAAATTTTCAAGTAAGGATTTATCTTGAGGAATTTCTTGCGTGTAATATTCAAGGCGTTTAGTGCTATTACCATTCTCCACCTCTTTTTTTAGATTAATAGGAATTAATTGGTAATTTTTTAATGTGATTTTGCCATTTAAAAAGACAAAATCAGCTCGTCCAACATATTTACCCCATTCGTGGGCTTGTACAATCCATGTGCCATTTTGTTGATCTGGTGCACAAGGTGTACCTGGTACATATTCGGTAATACGTTTATTAGGGCTAGCCATACAGACAGGATTTTGGGAGTGTCCACCTACTATCATATCCAAATCGCCTGTGTGCAATTTTCTGGCTAATTCAACATCGCCCGGTGCCATCGAGCCATGTTCACCATTTTCATAATGTCCCATATGAGTGACAGCAATAATCATGTCTGGGTGTTCATTGTCTTTTAATTGTTTAATTATTTTCTGTGCTTCAGGTAAAGTTTGTCGAAATTCGACGCCTTCTGTATTTTTGGGGGAAGCTAGAAAAATGGTATCATCAGTAGTCAAACCAAACACTGCAACTTTAATACCATTTAAATTAAACATTTTATAAGCATCAAATACACGTTTATCAGTTCCCTTGAAATAAGTATTTGCTGATAAAAAAGGAAATGTTGCCCATTTTTGTTGCTCACGAATAATTGTCAAAGGGTGATCAAACTCATGGTTACCCACAGCCATAGCATCGTAACCAACAGCATTCATACCAATAAAATCAGGTTTGGCTTGCTGTACATCAGATTCAGGGACCCCCGTATTAATATCACCACCTGAAAGTAGCAATAATTTGCCACCTTCTGCTGTAACTTGTTTTCGAATTTCATCCACTACAGTTTTTTGGGCAGCAAGTCCATATTCACCAATATCGTTTTGCCAAAAACGACCATGATGGTCGTTGGTATGTAAAATAGTAAATTGATAAGACTTGTCTTTTTCCCAAGTTGGAGTAGGGGTGTTTTTTGTGGTAACATCGGCCATGCAAGAGGCTGAGAATAGCCCCATACAAACAAGTAATGATAGTTTTTTATTAAATTGAAACGGATACATTGTATCTCCTAACTTACTATATAATAACTACTATTCTGTAATAACTTTGTAAATAAGTTGTGGTTCTTTTGCACTATCACTAATAGTAATATTGTCGTAAAGTTTTTGTTTGATCGCATCAATCTTATCGGTACTAGCATGGATCGTTAACAAAGCTTCGCCTTCGGCTACTTTATCACCTACTTTTTTATGTAACACGATTCCTACAGCAGGATCGATAATATCCTCTTTAGTTGCACGGCCTGCACCTAATTGCATAGCAGCAATACCAATTTGATCGGCAATGATTCTTGAAACATAACCTGATTTAAGTGCAGGTAAAGCAATTTGATAAGGAGCACTAGCTAATTTTTCAGGGTGATCAACAACTGAGCTATCCCCACCTTGTGCTTCAATAAGTATTTTGAACTTCTCAATGGCTTTGCCATTTTTAATAACTTCTTGAAGTTTTGCTCTGGCTTCTTCTAATGTTTTGGCTTTATTAGCAAGCACAACCATTTGGCTACCTAACGTTAAAACTAATTCAGTTAAATCAGCAGGGCCATGACCTTTTAAAGTATCAATGGCTTCTTTTATTTCAAGTGCATTACCAATTGCATAACCAAGCGGTTGTGACATATCAGATATAATAGCCATGGTTCGACGACCAATTTGGTTACCGATATTGACCATTTCGTGAGCTAACTTTTCGGAATCGGCCATATCTTTCATTAGTGCACCATCACCTGTTTTGACATCAAGTACAATAGCATCGGCGCCTGCTGCTAACTTTTTACTCATAATTGAGCTTGCAATAAGAGGAATAGAGTTAACTGTTCCTGTGACATCACGTAAAGAATATAACTTTTTATCAGCGGGGGTTAAATTGCCTGATTGACCGATAACAGCAAGACCTTTATGATTAACTTGATCGATAAAATCTTGTTTACTTAATTCAATTTTAAATCCTGGAATTGATTCAAATTTATCGGTAGTACCACCTGTATGACCTAAACCACGTCCAGACATTTTGGCAACAGGAACATCTAATGCGGCAACAAGCGGTGCAAGTACGAGTGTTGTGGTATCACCAACGCCTCCAGTTGAATGTTTATCAACTTTAATTCCTTGGATTGAAGATAGATCAACGGTATCGCCTGAATACATCATTGCACTAGTTAAATCAGCACACTCTTTTGATGTCATACCTTTATAGTAAATTGCCATTAATAACGCACTAACTTGGTAATCGGGGATAGTGCCATGAGTATAGTTGGTGATAAAAAATTGGATTTCTTCGGTAGTTAGAGGATGTCCATCACGTTTTTTTTCAATAATATCTACAAATCTCATTATTTTTCTCTTTTAAATCAATTAATTATTTTTTGTTTACTTATACAAATGAGCATGTTTAGTTTTTGTCGAAAATAATCGACTTAAAACAGCACTAAAATAAGTATAATGTTACATTATTTAACAACTTTGTTTCAAAAAACGAAATTACTCCAAATCACTTGGTGAAAAAGACCAAGGTAATAATTCCCCTACCGTTGTTTCTTGAACTTTACCATTCATATTCGTTAAAATAACTGGCATATCTTTAGCACAAAACTCACTAATCACTTGACGACAAGCGCCACAAGGTGAGATAGGGCCTTGAGTATCTCCAATTACCACTAATTTTTTAAATTTCCTTTTACCTTCAGATACCGCTTTAAAAATAGCCGTACGCTCCGCACAGTTGGCTAATCCATAAGAGGCATTTTCAATGTTGCAACCTAAAATGGCTTCGTCATCTTCGGTGATAAGTACAGCCCCAACCTGAAATTTAGAATAGGGTACATAAGCCTTAGCTCGGGCTGTTTTGGCTAATTCAATTAGTTTTTCAATTTTCATATTAATAATCCTTCTGTCTTAATCACATTATTTTGTGGGTGTTTGTAGATTGATACGGTAAACACCAAACCCTAAGTTGTTTTGTTCTATAAATTTTATTGGGTAGAGTGAATTATTTTGAATATAGTTTTTTGCATCATCATTAAGGGAGGATTCAAAGCGAATATCCAAATCTTTATTACTAGTAATCGGAGCAATTCGCCAATTATTATCGACAGTAACATCTACTGTGCCATTTTTTTGGGTCATATTGGTGATATAAGCTGAAAGAATCACTCTTAAATCATCTGGTGAATTGAATTTAACATTTTTTTCACCTGTCCCAGGAAATATGCCACTATAAGCGCGATAGTTATTGGTAGCAATTAAAAATGTTTGATTAGGGTTAATCGGTTTTTGTTGATAAGTTAGATTGTTAATTCTTTCTGATGTTGGATTAATTAGCTGACAATTTGCATCATAACGAGGTGGTTTAGTAATATCTATTTGATAATTCACCCCATCAATTGTATCAAAATTATAAGTTCTAAACTGTTCCCAGTTGATCAGGTATTGTGGGTTTGATGTATTAACATCAATTTGATTATATACTCCTGCCGAACATTCAAGCCACTCTTTTACGTCTGCACCAGTAATTTTTAATGTTGATAGTAAATTAGGATAAAGGTAAATATCCGATGCATTTCTAAAGGTTAAATCCCCTTTTTTTACATCAACAAAAGCATTTGGATCATTTTTTCTTCCACCAGCTTTAAACGGTGCAATAGCTGATAAAATAGGTAATCCATCTAGATCAGGATCGCCTTGAATAAATTGTTTAACATAATCGATCTGTGCATCGCTAATAATTTGTAAGGCTGAGCTATCTTCGACCAAAGCTAAATAACTAGTAATATCAGTTGAAACTTTGCCTATTGGTTTGCTAACAAATTCACGCGTACCTTGATGGTCTTGATTTAAAATATTGACGATATTTTGATCGGTATCGACTAATGCTTTTTTATTTTTTATATCATAAATAGGGCGAGCTTCAGATTTTCCTGAAACCACTTGCCAATTTGCTTGTTCACCTTCAAGAACTAAGTCAACTACTCCTAAGTGGCTTCCCCATTGTCCTGGCATGACCGCAGGAACGTGATTAATTTTACCGGTTTTTATATCTGTATTTGGTAGTGATTTGAACTCCTCGCTTGGAAACACTCCATGGGCGTGGCCAAACATAATTGCATTAATACCTTCAACTTGACTTAAGTAATAAACTGAATTTTCAGCTAGTGCTTTATAAGGCTCAGAAGAAACACCTGAATGAGGAATGGCAATAATGATATTAGCGCCTTGTTTTTTCATTTCTGGAACCAAGCGCTTGGCTGTTTCGGTAATGTCTTTAACCACAACTTTACCATCAAGATTAAGTTTGTCCCATTGCATAATTTGTGGTGGCACAAAGCCAATGTAGCCAATCTTAATGGTTTGTTTGTTACCATTTCTATCTACAACGGGGGTATCAATAATAATATATTGCTTAAAGAACGGTTTATTGGTTTTTGCATCATAGACATTTGCATTAATATAAGGGAATTTAGCTCCAGCAAGGCTTTTTTGTAGGAATTCCAAACCAAAATTAAATTCGTGATTACCAATATTACCTACAACATAATTAAGCGTGTTCATTGCTTTATATACAGGATGAATATCACCATCATTAAGGCCTTTATTTACTGTATAATCAGCCATTGGACTACCTTGAATCAGATCGCCATTATCAACAAGAACACTATTTTTTATTTCACTTCGTGCTTGGTGAATCAAATTAGCTGTTTTGGCTAATCCAAAGGTCTCGATAGATTGATCTTTAAAATAGTCGTAGTTCATCATATTACCATGTAGGTCGGTTGTTTCGATAATCCTTAAATCAACCGTTGCTGCACTGGATGTGCCAGAAATGAATAGGGCTAAAAAGGTTAAAGGTAACTTAGTTTTTTTCATACAAATCTCCTATTATTCTGACAACTAAATTAATTAATGGTCATGGCTAGTAATAATTTTTGATATTCTAAAAAGCGTTCGATAATTGCTGGATGATATCTTTTATCATTGATACACTTTTCTAACAATTGCTTATCATCAGATGTAAAACAAGCAAGAATTTTTTTAATTAATTGGGTTTTAATTGAATTTTCAATAAATGCAGCGTGAATACCGCACAGTGTAATATCAAGTAATTCTAATCGCGAAAATGCAAATATAGATTGAGCGATGTTATACTCTTTTTCTATATCGGTACCAAAAATCCCTGCATCATCCGTATTTAATGTAATGCGAACACCTTGGTCATAAAGCTGCCTGATGGGGTGCTGATAAATATCACCATGTAGCTCATTAACTAAAATTCGATTGCTTGTTAAGGCAATTTCGAGGGTGATTTTTTTATTAATCAGTTCACCAATAAGTGTTTTGTCTTCAATAGCACGAATGCCGTGTCCAATTCTATTTGCGCCATGCTTAATGGCTTGAATAATACTTTGAGCTGAATCTATTTCGCCAGCGTGATACGATTTTTTTAGATTAAGCTCGGTAGCCAATTCATGAGCATCCTTAAAGTCATCAAAATGACCTGTTTTTTCATTACCAGCGATATTGAAACCAGTAATAAATGGGTGAGGATTATTTTTAATGAATCGCAAAGTATCGTAAACCACGTTCGCACCAAGATGCCTAACACCGATTACATGATATCGTACGGTAATATCATATTGCTTACGAACGTCAATAATTGCCTTATCCATTTGCTTTAGTGTTTGGTGAAATCGATCTTGATTCCAAACAACATGTCCATCGTGGGATTGCGTTGCACAGATATGAAAAGGGGATATAAACAGCTCGCAATAAATTAACCCTTGTTTAGCATTTCTATTAAGAAAATCGTAAGTAATTAAATAGTAATCCTCTGGATTTTTTAGAAAGCTAGAAACAATATCATATGTTTTGATAAATTCTTCAAACTTAGATTCGTCGTATGAATATCTACCATTTTTATACTCATTGGTATCATATTGATCGGGTTGGTAACATAAAGTTTTAGGGAATGGAATATTATTTTTTTGGGCTAATTTGTGAGCCATTATTGGGGTTATGCTTCCTTCAATGTGCTCATGTAATATGACTTTGGGTATTATTTGGTTGTTCATTTGATATTTAATTTCTTTAAATGAGCTAAATATGCTCTAGTAACAATGGCATAAAAAATTGATCAAAAAGATCAAAATAGTATACGCACATTGTGAATTATAGTTTCAGCTAGTCTACCTTGATAAGCTATCTTTCTGCTATTTATTTTGCATTACTTATTTATTTTTTGTGCGACAAATCATACTTTTTTAACTTTAACAATAAAGTTGGCTTGTTGATAACCAAAAAGGCAACAACCGATATTGTTGCCTTTATATTGGTAGTGTAAAATTCAACCTACCACACAATAATTGATTAATTAATGATTTGAGTGGCTTTTTCGTTAGTATTAATGTTTTCGTTAGAATTTTCGTTTTTAAATATCAACGCAAATACGACGGCTAGAATCAAAGAATAGCTAGCAAAAATAAGCCAAACGCTTTGCCAATCAATAACATCATTATTAGTATAATGATCGACAACAAAACCACTAATTACCGAACCTAAATAAGCACCAATCCCATTAGTCATCATCATAAATAGACCTTGGGCACTATTACGAATACTAGGGGAAACCGTTTTATCAACATACATGGAACCAGAAATATTATAAAAATCAAAGGCACATCCATAAACAATCATGGATAAAAGTAATAGCACAAAACCAAATGGTGATGGGTTACCATAAGCAAACAAGCCAAAACGAGCAACCCAAGCTAGCATACTAATTAACATCACATATTTAATGCCAAGGCGTTTCATAAAGAATGGAACGAATAGAATAAATACCACTTCTGAAATTTGAGAAATTGACAACAATACTGATGGATATTGAACAGCGAAGCTATTTGCATATTCAGGAATATCTTCAAATGAGCGAATAAAAGGATTACCAAAAGTATTAGTGATTTGTAAAATACCGCCAAGTAATATTGCAAATACGAAAAAGATAGCCATTTTTGGTTGTTTAAACAAAACAAACGCATCTAACCCTAAAGAAGTTATAAGTGATTTTTTTTCTGATTTTCCTTGAGAAGTTGAAATGAATGGTAAAGTAAGGGTATATAGGCTAAGTAAAATAGAACTTAATCCTGCAATATACAGTTGCATACTACTTAATTCTAATTTTAAAAAGCTCACTAGCCACATAGCAACGATAAAGCCAATTGTACCAAATATTCTTATGCTTGGAAATTGTGTAATGACATCTAAACCTTGAGATTCCAAGCAAGAGTAAGAGATAGAGTTGGAAATTGCAATGGTTGGCATAAAGGCTAAACAGTGAATTAGCATAATAATGAACATCATAAAAGGTGATGTTATTGAAGCTGCTATAAATAGTGTAGCAGCACCGATCAAATGACAAATCATATATAAGCGGTTAGCAGGTATCCATCTATCTGCTA
Organism: Gilliamella sp. Pas-s27; assembly: GCF_009795865.1. Classification (NCBI taxonomy): domain Bacteria; kingdom Pseudomonadati; phylum Pseudomonadota; class Gammaproteobacteria; order Orbales; family Orbaceae; genus Gilliamella; species Gilliamella sp. Pas-s27. The sequence continues at coordinate 76,726 of NZ_WTEW01000006.1, read as the reverse complement.
CGACACCGAGTAAACCAGGCATAAATAGCGATGCTATCCCCATGGTTCCATATATAGAACCGACAGCAGTACCGCTAAATTTTAGGGTCTCCATCATATAAGAACCGAGGGTAATAAGCCAACTTCCCCATATAAAAAATTGTAGAAAAAATATAACTCTAAGTTTTTCCGTAGTGTTCATTTTGTTCCCTTATTAAACAAGATATTTATAACCTACTACACATAAATATAAATAAAAAGTCGTATTACTATCAATATTGATAAGTTAAAAAAAAATGGCAGTGATTCTGCCATTTTTAATTTTAGTTTTGATTTAATAAAACAGATTCCAACGCAACAGTAATCATATCTTTAAAGCCTAGCTGGCGCTCTTGTGCTGACATGGCTTCGCCTTTGCGAATATGGTCTGAAACTGTACAAATAGCCAATGCTTTTGCGCCGTATTCTGCGGCAACGCCATAAATGCCAGCAGCTTCCATTTCAACACCTAAAATATTGTATTTTTCCATCACATCAAACATATCAAGTTCAACACTATAAAAAAGGTCGGCAGAAAAGAGATTACCCACTTTAACATTTACACCTAATTTTTTAGCTGCATTAACAGCATTACAAGTTAGCTCAAAATCAGCGATAGCCGCAAAATCATGATCTTTAAAACGTAAACGATTGACTTTTGAATCGGTACAAGCACCCATTCCCACAATGATATCACCCACGTTAACGTTAGGGCTTATAGCGCCACATGAACCAACACGGATAATGTTTTCAACGCCATAAAATTTAATTAGTTCGGTTGCATAAATAGAGCAAGATGGAATGCCCATACCATGCCCCATAACTGAAATTTTTTGTCCTTTGTAATAACCGGTAAAACCTAACATAGATCTTACATTAGTGACTTCTTGTGCATTTTCTAAAAACGTTTCTGCAATAAATTTTGCTCGTAGAGGATCGCCGGGCATTAAAACGGTTTTTGCAAAAGCATTATCAATGGCATTAATATGCGGGGTAGACATTAACTTCTCCTGATATTTGTTACTAAATTGGCATGACTTAAATTATTTCTTTTTTATAAACGATTTACCGTAATCCATTGGCGATAAATCAAAATAGTCAGCAACACTTTGCCCAATATCGGCAAATGTTTCACGATGGCCTAAAGAGCCCACAGGCACACTGTTACCATAAACGATGACAGGAATATGTTCACGAGTATGATCAGTACCAGTCCAAGTGGGATCGCAACCATGATCGGCACTAATAATTAGCAGATCCTCGGGCTGAATTAGTGCTAACATTTCAGGTAGGCGACTATCAAAATATTCTAATGCAGCGGCATAACCACAAACATCACGACGGTGACCATAAGAAGAGTCAAAGTCAACAAAATTGGTAAATACAATAGTATTATCTTTAGCTTGTTTTATTTCTTCAAGTGATGCATCGAAAAGTGCTTCAAGACCCGTTGCTTTAACTTTTTTAGTGATCCCAACTTGAGCATAAATATCGGCAATTTTACCGATTGATACTACTGTGCCGTGTTTTTCATCAACTAACTTTTTAATCACTGTTGGAGCAGGTGGTTCAACGGCAAGGTCATGACGATTACCCGTACGTACAAATTCGCCTGCTTTTTTACCGATAAATGGTCTAGCAATAACACGTCCAATATTGTAATTACCTTTATTTAGCTCATCACGAGCAATTTCGCAAATTTCATAAAGTCTATCTAAGCCAAAAGTTTCTTCATGGCAGGCAATTTGGAATACCGAATCAGCAGACGTGTAAAAAATAGGTTTATTAGAAGCCATATGCTCTTCACCTAGTTCATCAAGGATAATGGTACCAGATGAATGACAATTACCAAGATAACCAGGGAGTTTTGCGCGGGTAACAATTTTATCTAAAAGATCTTGAGGAAAGCTATTTGTAGTATTAGTAAAATACCCCCAGTCAAAAAGTACTGGTACACCTGCAATTTCCCAGTGTCCTGAAGGTGTATCTTTACCAGAAGATATTTCGCTAGCATAACCATATGAGCCAATAATTTTACCTTCAGTTTGCATGCCTTTAGGGTAATTACCCGATGATTCATACGCTGCTTCGATTAAGCCTAATTGACCTAAATTTGGTAATTTTAATGGTCCACTGCGTCCTTGTTCAGCCTTACCTAATGCACAAGCTTCGGCAATATGTCCCAAAGTGTTAGCCCCTTCATCGCCATATTTTTTGGCATCTTCAGCACCACCGATCCCAAAAGAATCTAGGATCATAATAAAAACTCTTTTCATAATATCCTCTAATTGATAGACAACACTTAACTTGAGCACAATAAATATAATCAATTACAGCCAATCAAATATTGACAACTATCTTGGTGCTAACAATAATTCATAAAAAATTGCTCAGCTAGTGGTTATATATGATAACAAAAAACAAAAAAGATTTAAGCATTGCTTTTATCAAATAGTCGAATATTTGTTAAATAATGCAATTAACTTGCGCCAAGTTATACTTTTTATAAAAAAATAACATCGTTTTAGCAAAACGAAGGCAATAACAAATTGATAAAAAATTCAAATGCATTTACAACTAAATAAATCATCAAATAACATTAGCTATGTGATAATATAGAAAGCAAATACAGTAGATTCCAAACCATAAAAATAACAAAGAAAATCGATTTGCATTTGGTATCTACTTCCACAAAAATAAAGGTAGTGATTATTGATGAAACAAAAAATTCCTAATACATTTGGTTTAAGTGTTTTTGCTCAAAAAGTTATTACTGTTACGACTGTCGAACAATTACAACAAGTCTGGCAAGATAACATCCCAAATTTACCCATTATGATTATTGGCGAAGGCAGTAACACTCTATTTACATGTGATTTTGATGGTATTGTTATTGTTAATCGAATCAAAGGTATAACCATTGCCGAAACCGCCCAAGAATGGCATTTAAAAGTCGGCGCAGGTGAAATTTGGCATGATGTCGTATCACAAACAATCGAACAAAATATATCAGGGCTTGAAAACCTTGCTTTAATTCCTGGTTGTGTAGGTTCTGCCCCTATTCAAAATATTGGTGCTTATGGGGTTGAATTTCAAAAAGTAGCCGATTATGTGGAACTGCTTGAATTTGCTACAGGAAACATTATTACTGTCACAGATGGTCAATATGGTTACCGTGAAAGTATCTTTAAAAAAGCGTATTTACAAGGTTATGCCGTTGTCAATGTGGGCATTAAATTACCCAAACAATGGCAGCCTGTTTTAACTTATGGTGAATTACGAAACTTTGATCCACAAACAATCACCGCAAAAATGGTTTTTGATAAAGTGTGTGAAATCCGCCGTAGCAAGTTACCCGATCCTAAAGTACTTGGTAATGGTGGTAGCTTTTTTAAAAATCCTGTGGTCGATAAAATTGTTGCTGATAAGCTACTTGAAATTTACCCAACTATGCCAATATATCCACAAGCTAACGGAAAAACAAAATTAGCCGCAGGTTGGCTTATTGATCAGTGTGGCTTGAAAGGCTATCAAATAGGCGGAGCTGCAGTACATCAACAACAAGCGTTGGTATTAGTCAACAAAAAACAAGCAACTGCGCACGATGTCGTTGAATTGGCTCGTTATATTAAAAAATGTGTGGCACAGAAGTTCTTGGTGAATTTATCACCAGAAATCCGATTTATCGGCAACAAGGGCGAAATTGACGCAGACAGTTATTTATAATTAGCACTAAATTATAATTGCCCGCAAATTATAGCTCATAAATTATATGCGATAACATTATGAAACATTCGTACTCATTTCCTATTCTATTAACGAGTTTACTCTTTGTGACTATCTCGTTGTCGGCACTAAATACACAAGTACCATTATGGTTAGTGCGTAATGAGTTTTCGCTAGGGCAAATTGGGCTTGTAGGATCAAGTTATTTTACAGGTAACTTAATTGGTACTATTTTTGCCAATTGGTTTATTAATAAATTCAATGCGCGTCACACGTATACCTATAGTTGTATTATTTTTGCAATTGCAACAATCGGACTAGGTTTTTCAATGAATTTTTATAGTTGGATAATGTGGCGGTTTTTTATTGGTATTGCTTGTGCTGTAACGTGGGTGGTTATTGAAAGTTGTATATTGCTAACAGGTCCTGTGCGTACGCGTGGAAAAATGCTTGCAGTGTATCTGACCACTTACTATTTAGGCACGGTTTTAGGGCAAGCTTTATTGCAGTATTTTCCACAAGATGTATTGTATTTTGGGTTAGTTATCGCGTTACTGATGGGGCTAGCGATTTTATTTATTTTGCTCACCCATTATAAATTACCTAAAAGGAAAAAAAGCAGCTTTAACATTATGCCAATGATATTGAATAAGCCTTCTCGACTAGGCTTAACTGGTTGTGTGATTGCTGGTATGTTAATTGGATCATTATATTCACTTTTACCTGCTTATTATTCACATTTAGGTTATAGTGATATTCAAGTTGCAAATTGGATGATATTACTGATTTTATCGGGCGTCATTGCACAAATGCCTGCCAATTGGTGTGCAGATAAATTTGGACGGCAACGTGTATTATTAATTGAATCGTTACTGATGTTAATTGCATGTATTATGCTAATATTCAATTGGTTTGATGCATTAGCAATTATCTTATTAGGCGCAACCATTTACACTATTTACCCAATATCTATGGCTTGGGCTTGTTCTTGCGTTAAAAAACAAGATATCGTTGCCATGAATCAAGCTATGTTATTAACCAATACGTTAGGTAGTTTGATTGCGCCAGCGGTGATCGCCTTTATTATGGATAAAATGAATAATGCTTATTTATTTGTCAGCTTTGCTATAATCTCGTTATACTTCATTATGCTGTTAATTAAAAAAAGAGGAACGGATGCGCAACCACAACAACCCACTTAAATTAATTGAAATACTTGCAGATGGCAAATATCATTCGGGGGAAGAATTAGCGGTAATATTTGGCATAACACGTGCAGGCATCAATAAATACATTAAACAACTGCGTGAGTGGGGACTAGAGATAACATCTGTACAAGGTAAAGGTTATTGCTTGTCAGCTCCGCTTGATTTGTTAAGCAAAAACAAAATTGATCTACACTACCAATCCGATAGCCATTGTGAAATCTTACCGATTATCGACTCCACCAACCAATATCTAATGGATCGAATTGGTCAATTAACATCGGGCGATTGTTGTGTTGCTGAATTTCAATCAAAAGCAAGAGGGCGAAGAGGGCGAAAATGGTTTTCACCTTTTGGCACTAATCTATACTTTTCTATGTATTGGAAATTAGAACAAGGTGTGGCTGCGGCAATGGGACTAAGCTTAGTGGTGGGTATTGTGCTTGCTGACACGTTGCGTGCATTATCAGCTCAAGACATTAAAGTTAAATGGCCAAATGACCTTTATCTTAACGACCAAAAGTTAGCAGGTATATTAGTTGAACTTGCGGGTAAGACTGGCGATTGTGCTCATGTTGTGATCGGTATTGGTGTTAATCTAGTCATGACTAATCCTGATACCAACATCGTTAATCAAAAATGGGCTAATTTAGGCAAAGTTGATCGCAATTTGCTAGTTGCTCAAGTAGCCAAAACTTTGAAAAACAAATTAATCGACTTTGAACAACATGGTTTAGAACCATTTATTAACGATTGGCATAGACTCGATAACTTTGTCAATCGACCAGTAAAACTTATTATTGGTGACAAAACCATTCGTGGCACTGCAAAAGGCATTAACGAGCAAGGCGCACTAATGCTAGAACAAAATAGCAAAATTAACGCCTACATCGGAGGTGAAATATCCTTAAGAATTGATGATTAGTCACTTCACAACCTATTGCGCACAGTTTAAATGAAATAGGTTAATCGCTATTTTATTCACCTTTATTTTTAAATTTTAAAACACGAAGAGCATTTGCTGTTACAATCGCGGTTGCGCCAGAGTCAGCTAATACAGCTAGCCACAGTCCAGTGAAGCCTAACAAACTGGTCACTAAAAATACTAATTTAATTCCTAAAGCAATGGTAATATTTTGTTTAATATTACGATATGCAAAGCGCATTAAACGAATTAATTTAGGCAAACTTAACAGGCTATTTTGGGTTAGTGCGGCATCAGCTGTTTCAAGTGCAACATCAGTACCACTACCCATAGCAATACCTACGCTTGCGGCTTTCATAGCAGGAGAATCATTAATTCCATCGCCCACCATAGCAATAGCCGTTGTATTACGGATTTTTTCAATTTCTGCTAATTTATCTGTTGGTAACAGTTGGGATCGATAATCAATGTTGAGCTGCTTTGCAACCTGCTTTGCTGCACGTTCATTATCCCCAGTAAGCATCAAGGTTTTTAAACCTAATTGATGTAATTGATTAATTGCTGTTATTGCATCTGCGCGGAGCACATCTTGTAAAGCGATAATGCCCAATAATTTTTGGTCTGTTACTGCTACAATGACGGTTTTTCCTGCGGTTTCTAGCTGGTTAATTATTTTTATTTGTTCATCGGTTAGTGCCATAGACACAGTCGATATTTTATTGGGTGATACAATATAAAAAATTTGCTGATTTATTTCACCTTGTATTCCAACGCCTGCAATTGTTTTACGATTATTGGCTTCCACAAATGGAATTTGGTTTTGCTTAACATACTCAACAATAGCTTTAGCCAGAGGGTGATGCGAACCACTTTCTATTGCTGCCACAATGGCAAGTAACGCTTCTGTTGAGTTTGCATTTTGATTAATAATATCGGTAATTTGTGGTTTGCCTTCAGTTAACGTACCAGTCTTATCAAACGCAACCAATTTCACTGAACCAATATGCTCTAACGCTGCGCCACCCTTAATTAATATCCCTTGCTTTGCCGCATTAGACAAGGCCGAGGTTATCACCGCAGGGGTTGATATCACTAGTGCACAAGGGCAACCAATTAATAACAATGTCAAACCACGATAAAACCAAGTATACCAATCTGCATTAAATAACACTGGTGGCACAACTATCACCAATAGTGCAAGCAAGGCAATTGCGGGTGTATAATAACGGCTAAACTTATCAATAAAGCGCTCAATAGGTGCTTTGCGCTCTTCGGCGTCTTCAATTAGCTGTAAAATACGATCAACGGCATTTTGTCCAACATCAGATACAACTTTAAGTTCAATGGTATTATCAACCACCAACGACCCGGCCAGAATTTTATCACCTGAAAGGTAATTTACAGGAATCGACTCGCCTGTTAAAGCGCTTTCGTCAATATTGGCTTGCTCGCTTATTAAAATCACATCAGCTGGCAAACGCCCTCCTGACGAAATTTCAATAATATCACCCGGTTTCAAATTATGGCTAGCAATGGTTTTTCGTTCGCCATCAATAATTATTACAGTTTCTTCAGGCATTAGCTTGGCAAGCGACGAGATTCCCTGTCTAGCTTTACTTGTTGCCACACCTTCTAGCATTTCGCCAATCATAAATAAAAATATAACCATGGTCGCTTCTTCGGCTGCACCAATAAATAAAGCGCCAATAGCCGAAATACTCATTAACGACTCGATAGCAAAAGGAGTGCCACTACGAGCTAAAATTAACGCCTCTTTTAGAATTGGAATCAATCCAATAATGGCTGTTACTATAAAAGCATATTCGCCAGCTGTTTTATTAAACAATAAAAGAAGGTAACTCACCACAATCAAGCCACCTAATACCGCTAAAGGAATAAGCGCCTTTTTATCGAAGCCGTGAGAATGCTCATGGTGGTGAGTATGTTCGGGAGTAGATTCAAAAATAGGGGTATAGCCTAATTCGGTGACTTTATCTTCAATCAATTTAATGGTTTTTTCATTTTTTTGCGGAACAAAAACCACTAATTTTTGGGTAGAAAAGATAATTTTAGTTTGGCAAATATTCGGCAACGTTTTTAGTCCGTTTTCAATTTTTTGTGCACAGTGCGCACAATCCATGCCTTTTATTTTCCATATTAATTTAGTTTGTGAGCTTTGCCTGTCTGGATCATCGGGGGAATCGTCACACTGATTTTTTTTTGCTGTTGTATGGCAATCATCTGTATGGCAATCACCACCACAGCTAGGGATTGAGTCTTGATGACAATTTAGATCATGAGATAAATGTGCATGATTATGCGCCATATTTTTACAGTCACAATGACAACTTTCATGATGATGATTATGCTGTATAAATTTGTTATTATATAACATAACATTACCTCGATTTGGGAATGATTTTGATTGTACGCTAAAAAAAGGGAAAAGGAATCATTTTGTTTTAAATACATTAGATTTTTTCAAGAGCGTGAATTCCGAGGTAGTGGTTTTCCATGTTTGTTATCAGTAAGCCTTTCAGATTATTATTCTTGGTACATATATAGATACTAATTTACTTTTTATTTGCAAAAATCGTTCAGGAAAGGTATTGATTTTATTGAAGTTTTTATTTTATCAAAATAAATCATTTCTATAATTAATAAAATATCGATTCTGCCTCTATAATTTTACAGCGCTTAGTAGGCTTTGTCGTACTTTTAATTAGCTCACATAGTAAAGTTGCTGATTTTTGCCCCATTTCAAACAGCGGTTTATTTATTTTACTTAAATTATCTAGCTGATTATATTTAAGTTCTTTGGAAGCGCTAAAATATGATATTGTAAGCGGTTTTGTGAGTTTTGATTGGCTTTCATTGGCTTGGTGAACGGCACCTAAAACCATGTTATCAGGCGATTGGTTGTGGTCTTTATAATTATTTTTATCTAAACAATTTAAGCTAAAATTATCAGTACAAATAATCGCTGAAGGTGATTTAGTGCTGTTTATGAGTTTTTTTACCGCAGATCTGGCATGTTGATAGGTAAAGCAGCCATGAATAATATATTGAGGTTCAATAATAATATTGGCGCGCAATAAAGCTTGTTTATAGCCTTGTAACAAAAGCGTAGAACTAGTTAATTTTTCATTATTGAGCAAAATGGCAATTTTGGTATGTGACTTATCAATCAAATATTTTGTTATTTGGTATCCAATAAGTAAATGATCAAAGTGAACACAAATAAAATCCAGTGAAAAGTGATTAACTAAGACAATGGTTGGTAATGTCGTTTTATAAGTAACTAGCGTTTTTAAGTAAGGTGCATCATTAATAATAATGATGCCATCAAATGCATGTTGAGCAACATAACGAATAATATGATGGATATCAGTTTTATTATGATAAGGAAACTGCAAATAAAATATTTGAAACTGTTCTTCTTTTAAAACTTGCTCTAATCCTGCATTGATTAAGCTTTTTGAATAAAGTTGATTGTCGATAATTAATATTTTGCCACTATTATGTATGGGTTTATAGGGTTTGAAATTTTTTGACGTATCCATATTTAATTCCTCAATTGCTTGATAAACACATAACTGTATTTGAGGTGAGGTTAAATGTGGTTTTTTTAGCACTCTAGAAACCGAAGCGATAGAGGTATTCGCTTTTTGAGCAATTGTTGATAGGGTGATTTTTGTCATAATAATAAATAAAGTTAACTAAAATGACTTATCACTTTACTGATATTGATTTTTTTTGTAAGGGATCAAATTTTATTTTGTCGATCTGTGTTCCAAAATCTTTTTCAAAGATATTGAAATCAGTTTAGACGAAAGTGATTTATCAGAAAGATAAAGATACTAGAATAAAAAACTTGATTATTAAGAAATCAGGTAAAAAGTTGTGTTATTATTAATAAAAAAGATAAAATTGAGTTATTCAGAGATAAGGAAGTAAAAAGGAATCTTATATGATAAAAAAACGTTTACTTAGTACAATTTTATTTGCATTTAGTTATTGTGCTTATGGTCAATTACTTGATATTAATCCTAAATATCGTGGAGATCCTTTTTTTATTAATGTTAATATGCACCAATTGAAGCAAGATTGTGCAAAAAATGAAGATGAATATAATCAACTCAATAAACAGGACAAGTTAAAGTATGATAATCGTTGCCCTTTAAATAATTTGAAATTTGATTTTAAAAAGTTAGATAAATTAATCGATGATGATCCTGTTGTCTATAATGGTAATGACTTTCAATTAAAATTGAGTATTAGCCCAGTTAATCCTAAGAAAAAAAATGAGGAAGACCAGCCTAATTCTGGGCGAGATATTACGTTATCTTTAATTAGCAAAAATCAGGTAATAGATAAACTTCTTTTAGCCAATAACTCTTTTTCTAATAATCCTACTCTTTGGAATGGTTATCAACATTACTATCTTGCCCCAAGTGGGGATATTTACACACTATTGTCGATAAAATCAGAACCCGTTGAGGATGAGTCTGGGACTTTTCCTACATTATGGAAGCATTACAATATTGACGTTAGCAATATGAAATTTGTGCTTAAAGAGATGTTAATTGAAATGCCAGAAGCAACTTATCAAATTATTTATCCTAACCAATTTAGTACTAATCTTCATAAAGGTGCTGTCGAATATGGTTTAACATTAGAAGAGTCAATAGCACTCTTTAATCAATCATCTAAGAATGGAACTTCTGATTATAGCCTTGATTTTAGAGTCTATAATTATTATCAAGATCAGCTAAAAGATAAAATAAAATTGCTTGATAACAAAAAACAACAAAAAGATTCATTTTCAGCATTAAAACAAAGTATGGATAAAACGTGTTTAAGTACACCTGATCCAATTCATGAAAGCGATATCGAACCTTATTTAGATAAGGTGCTTACTTGCTTAATTGAGCAGCATCGACAAGCAATAAAACACGCCGAAGATGAGTTAGGTAATTAGATGTTAATATAATAAGTGAATAAACTATAATTAAAAAAACTTGTATCAAAAAAGCCATCTTGAAGGTGGCTTATCATTTTTCATGATTATACTAACTGTTAGATAATATCTATTCATCCAATGCTATCGTCATTACTTTTTCCGCTATCTTTGACAATATAGTGATATAATTACCGCTAAATTTTTTATTTGGGTTGATAAATATGTCTGCATGGAATATTGCTATTGTTGGGGCGACAGGACAAGTGGGTTCTGCGCTAGTTGAACTACTACAACAACGTGGTTTACAAGATAATAATCTAAAAATTGAAAATCTCTATCTAGTTGGTAGTGATAATAGTGCTGGCGAGATTGTTCGCTTTTCTGGCAAGAATTTAACCGTGATTGATAGTGCACAAATGGACTGGAGCGAGTGCCATTTTGCCTTTTTTGTAGCGGGTGCAAAAACTAGTGAAAAATATGCACAAGTTGCTGCAGAGGCAGGTTGTGTGGTGATTGATGCAAGTGGTTATTTTGCCGAGCAGGATCATATTCCACTTGTAGTCCCTAAAGTTAATAATAGTGTATTAACAGAATACCGTAACGAAAACATCATCGCTGTTGCCAGTGCCACTGTGTGCCAATTATTGCGCTGTGTTGCATCGTTGACTGATATGGCGTTATTAACTAATTTACATGTAACTAGTTTTATTCCAGCATCATTGTATGGTAAGTCTGGCGTTGATGAACTTGCCGGGCAAAGTGCTCGTTTATTAAATGGTATGCCAGTTGATAATCAACTGTTTGATAAACAATTAGCCTTTAACTTATTGCCTATATCTCACGAACAGGATGATGCGATATTAGGTGAAAAATCACAAGTGAACCAAATCCGTAAAGTATTGAGTAATTATGAACTTCCTGTTTCTATTGAGTCAGTGATTGTGCCCGTGTTTTATGGTGTATCACAAGCCATTAATGTATCAAGTAGTTTACCAATTGAATTGGATATGGCTCGTTTTGGCGAATTTGGTGTTGAAGTCCAAGGTGATAACTTGCCAACGCCAGTGACCGAAGTGAGCACCGAATCAGAAAGCCAACTAACCATTAAATTGGCTAATTTACGACACAGTTATGGTCATTATGAACAAATTCAATTTTGGTCAGTAGCGGATAATATCCGTTATTTAGGCGCATTAATGCTAATTGAAACGCTTGAGATCCTCATTAATGACTATATATAAAATTGCCCTTGGTGTTGAATATGATGGCAGTGCTTATTTTGGTTGGCAACGGCAGCAGTCGGTCGATTCTATTCAAGAAAAGCTAGAATCGGCACTATCGATTATTGCCAATTCACCCATAACCGTATTTTGTGCAGGAAGAACAGATGCTGGCGTGCATGCAACAGGGCAAGTTATCCATTTTGAAACTCAAGCCGTGCGATCAGCTAGTGCTTGGACAATGGGCGTGAATTCACATTTACCCGATAATATTGCTGTGCGTTGGTCGCAAAACGTAGATGATAGCTTTCACGCTCGGTTTAGTGCCACAGCTCGACGTTACCGTTATGTGATTTATAATCATCGCTATCGGCCAGCCATTTTAGCCAAAGGGGTATCGCATTATTATTTACCGTTGAATGAGAACTTAATGCACCAAGCAGCGCAGTATCTGTTAGGCGAAAATGATTTTTCATCTTTTCGAGCATCACAGTGTCAATCATTAACACCGTGGCGCAATATTCACCATATTGAAGTTTGGCGGCAGGGTGAATATATTATTGTCGACATTAAAGCTAACGCATTTGTGCACCATATGGTACGCAATATTGTAGGCAGCTTACTTGAGGTTGGTGCGGGTAATCAGCGCCCTGAATGGATCGATGAGCTGTTACAAGCTAAAGATAGAACACAAGCGGCAGCAACGGCAAAACCCGAAGGATTATATTTAGTTCAGGTCGACTATCCTGCTGAATTCCAAATACCAACGCAAGCATTAGGTCCGCTATTTCTAAAATAAATTATAAATTCAGTTGTAAAACGGAACATAGAATAGATAAAACATTTAAAATTGAATCAAATTAAAAAGATAAATGTCATGAATAGTAACGAAAAAAGCGCAAGTAAAGATTCAAGAAACCAAGAAGCGAAAAAATCAAAATTACATAATATCAAGCTTCCACCTCATTCAATCGAAGCTGAACAAGCAGTACTTGGTAGCTTGATGCTCGATAATCAACGTTGGGATGCGGTATCAGAAATGATCACCGAACGGGATTTTTATTCACGTCACCATCAATTGATTTTTTCTGAAATGCATACTTTGGTTAGCAAAGGAACTCCAATTGACTTAATTACTCTTTCTGAATGCCTTGAAAGTAAAGATATTTTGGCCGATGTAGGGGGATTTGCCTATTTGGCGGAGCTGTCTAAAAATACGCCAAGTGCAATTAATGTTGTTGCTTATAGTGATATTATTCGCCAACAAGCAATTTTACGTGAATTAATCAGTGCGTCAAATGATATTGCCGATAACTGTTATACCACTGAAGGGCGTGATAGTACCGAAATTTTAGACTTTGCGGAAAGCAAAATTTTCCAAATAGCTGAAAGCCGAACAAAGCAAGGTGAAGGCCCGAAAAGCATTACCGAAGTGTTAGAGGCAACCGTGGCTAAGATTGAAGAACTCTTTCAACGTCCACATGATGGTGTGACTGGGGTTTCAACCGGTTATGTGGATTTAGATAAAAAAACAGCTGGTTTACAGCGTTCCGATTTAATTATTATCGCTGCAAGACCATCAATGGGTAAAACCACATTCGCAATGAATTTATGTGAAAATGCTGCACTAGAGCAAGAAAAGCCAGTGCTAATATTCAGTTTAGAAATGCCATCAGAACAAATTATGATGCGTATGTTGGCCTCACTTTCACGAGTTGATCAAACCCGAATTCGAACAGGGCAACTACAAGACGATGATTGGGCAAGAATTTCAAGCACTATGGGGTTATTGCTTGAAAAGAAAAACATTTATATTGATGATTCATCGGGTTTGACGCCAATGGAATTACGCTCAAGAGCCAGACGTATTTATCGTGAGCATAAAGGTTTAAGCATGATAATGGTGGATTACTTGCAACTTATGCGTGTGCCAAATATCTCTGAAAACAGAACATTAGAAATTGCTGAAATATCACGCTCATTAAAAGCCTTGGCAAAAGAGTTACAAGTTCCTGTCGTTGCGCTATCACAACTTAACCGTAGCTTAGAGCAACGGGCTGACAAAAGACCTGTTAACTCAGACTTGCGTGAATCAGGATCGATTGAGCAAGATGCCGATGTGATCATGTTTATCTATCGTGACGAAGTTTATAACGAGGCGTCAGAACATAAGGGTATTGCCGAAATTATTTTAGGCAAACAACGAAACGGTCCAATAGGTAAAGTTAGATTAAAATTCCAAGGACAGTTTTCACGCTTTGATAATTATGCTGATGCCAGTAAATATTTAGATGATGAATAACGATAAAAATCGTATACGGCAATGCTTAGCCTATTTTTGTTACAATGATTTAAACATTACTTAAATCGCTGCTTTAACAGCGATTTTTTTATTATCAATAAATTGATAAATTTGAGCTAGTAAAAATAAAATTGCTTGTAAAATAACAATACTTGCACTGGTTGATGCATCAACATAATAGCTTATTAGCGTACCTAATACGGTTGAAAATGCCGAAACCAATACTGCTATGATTAACATCCGCTCAAACCGCTTAGTTAACGAAAAAGCAATGATACCCGGAGCGATTAACATCGCTATCACTAAAATCATTCCAGCTGTTTTTAATGAACCAACAATAGTTAAAGCTAGCACACTTAATAACCCGTAATGCAACAGCTTGACTGGCAAACCAACCACTTTGGCTTGTACGGGATCGAAGCAGTACAGCATTAAATCACGGCGTTTAATAATAACTAAGATCGACACAATTGTGGCAATAAGGATAATTTGTTTAAGCTCGTCATAACTTGTTCCAAGCACACTACCAAATAAAATATGATTTAAATGTTGTGATGTATCTACCTTTGAAAACAGCACCAAACCAAACGCAAACATTCCCGAAAATACAATGCCCATGACAGTATCTTCTTTAACTCGACTGTTTTCTTTAATATACCCCGTTGCCACTGAGCAAAATAATCCCGAAGCAAATGCGCCAATAATGATGGGGATTCCTGCTAAATACGCCAACACGATCCCTGGCAAAACGGCGTGTGAAATCGCATCGCCCATTAACGACCAGCCTTTTAGCACCAAAAAACAAGAAAGCAAAGCACAAACAATACCTGTGGCTAACGCGGCTAAAATTGCGCGTTGAATAAGGGGTAGGGTAAGTGGGTAATAAATAAACTCCCAAAATTCGGTCATACTTTTCCCCCTTTATTTAATCGGCTTTGACGTATTTTAAGGCGATTTGAAATAAGCCCTTGTTGTGGGGCAAATAAAAATGCGGCAATAAAAATCAGCGTTTGTAGCGTTACAATAACGCCACCTGTTTCGCCATTTAAATAATAGCTAATCCACGCCCCTACAGCACTGCTTACGGCACCAATTGCAACTGAAATCATCAACAACCGTGAAAATTGATTTGTCAATAAATAAGCCGTTGCCCCGGGAGTGATAACCATCGCAATAACTAAAATAGCCCCCACTGTTTGCAGTGCCGCAACGGTACAGGCGCTTAAAATGGTAAAAAATAGAATTTTTAGTTTTAGTGGTTGTAAACCAATGGATCTGGCATGGGTTTCATCAAAAAAAACAACTAATAAATCCTTCCAAAAAAAGAAAAGTAATATAAATGACACTAAAATAATAATTTGTACTTGCCACATATCGCTATCGTCAATGCCAAGAATATTACCAAAAATAATTGTTTGCACATTAACCGAGGTTGGATTGAGGGAAATGATCAACAAACCGATAGCAAAAAAAGTTGAAAAAATAAAACCAATAATCGCATCCGCTTTTAACCGTGTAAAAGCACGCACTAAGGTAATGGCAAGTGCTGCGAGCAATCCAGTAAAAAAAGCCCCAACCGAATAAGGCAACCCCAAGGCATAAGCACCAGCAACCCCCGGCACCACTGAATGCGAAAGCGCATCGCCCATTAACGACCAGCCTTTTAACATCAAAAAAGCCGACAAAAAAGCACAAGCCGCACCAACAAGACTACTTACCCAAATTGCTTTGAACATAAAATCATAGGTAAATGGTTCAAGTAATAGTTCCATTTATTTTGGCCTTTTTTGTTCGTTTTCAACATGGTTAACCAACAAATCTTGATGAGGAGAATCATGTTTACCTTCACCGTAAAAAATGGCAGCACGTTCATCATCGGTTAAGATCGATACTTTTCGGGGATCTTCATCTTCATGTAATTTATCGCCCGATAGGCTAAGATAACGCAATGCACCACCAAAAGTAGTCATTAAATTTTGTGGTGTAAAGGTAGTTTCGGTTGGACCAAATGCCAACACCGTTTGATTAATTAACACCACCTGATCGCAAAATTCAGGCACACTACCTAAGTTATGGGTTGACACCAAAATCAAATGACCTTCAGCACGCAGATTTTTCAAAAGATCAATAATGGCATTTTCGGTTTTAACATCTACACCGGTAAAAGGCTCATCTAATAACAGCACATTACCTTGCTGAGCTAAAGCTCGGGCTAAAAATACACGTTTTTTTTGTCCACCAGAAAGCTCGCCAATTTGGCGATGCTTAAAATCAAGCATATTGACACGTTCAAGCGCAATATCGACTTGCTTTTTATCTTCTTTACTTGCAATACGTAAAAAAGACATATGCCCATATCGCCCCATCATCACCACATCCGATACAAGAACAGGAAAATCCCAATCGACATCTTCCGTCTGTGGTACATAAGCGATAATATTTTGCTTTAAAGCCTGATTAACAGACATATCATTAAACGTCACTCGACCGCGGGTTGGTTTAACCATTCCCATAATGCTTTTGAATAAAGTCGATTTACCACTACCATTTACTCCAACTAAAGCACAAATAGTGCCACCATTTAAGTGGAAGCTAGCATCATGAATTGCGGTGTGACCATTATTATAAGTCACGGTGATGTCATTAACATTCAAGCAAATTTGAGTCATTATTCTTCGAATCCTTTAGCTATGGTTTCAACCGTTACTTTTAATAGATCAATATACGTTGGCACAGGCCCATCTTTTGTTGAAAGCGAATCAACATATAAAACACCACCATATTTTGCACCCGTTTCATTGCTTACTTGTTTAGCGGGTTTGCTTGAAATGGTACTTTCACTAAAAATCACCGGAATGTGATTTTTATTAACTAAATCAATTAAATGCCTAACTTGCTGAGGTGTACCTTGCTGCTCGGCATTGATAGGCCATAGATAAGCTTCTTTCAAATTATAGTCACGGGTCAAATAACTAAAAGCCCCCTCACTGGTCACAAGCCAACGCTTTTCATCAGGGATTTTGGCTAACCGCTCACGTAATGGGGTATCAAGTGCTTTAATTTTGGCAATATAATCAGCCGCATTTTTATTATAAATCTCGGTATTTTGGGGATCATATTTAACCAATGCTGCACGGATATTTTCGACATAAACTAACGCCAAAGTTGGTGACATCCAAGCATGTGGATTAGGGTTACCTTTATAACTACCTTCTTGGATCTGCATTGGCTCAATACCGTCTGTTACCACAACAGATGGTACATCTTTGACATCTTCAAAAAAACGTTTAAACCAAAGTTCTAAATTAAGCCCATTCCATAACACCAAATCGGCTGAAAGCACTTTAGTAATATCTTGAGGAGTGGGATCGTATTCATGAATTTCAGCGCCAACTTTGGTAATTGACTCAACCACAGCGGCATCGCCAGCGACATTTTGTGCAATATCTTGAATTATAGTGAAAGTGGTAACCACTTTGAATTTTTTATCTGCTGCGTGGGCGCATTCGGACTGGTCAGTCAAAATAATTAACGAAGTTAAAATAACCTTTAATAACGTTTTGCGGTTTTTAAAAAAATTGAACTTCATTAGCGACTCCTTGCACATAATCAAATAATAAAATTCAGTGATAGCCATTAACAAATAGAGTAATTAACCAATCAAGAAAATAACGTCTTATTTAATTAGTGATAATAGTGAAACAGCATTACTATAAACAATAGCAATAAATATTAATGAGAATTATTATCATTTAAATAAGTAAAGTCAAATATTTCCTAAAATTTATTGTTTATTGCTTCATTATTAGTATGACTATAACTTAATTCATTGTATATAAAACTAAATTAAATAGTAGATAGTTCCGTCTATTTAACCAATAGTTATCACAAAACAGATAATTATCAGGATCGCGATAACGCCCCTTTATTCACTATAACTAAAGGTATATTATTGATCTAACCTTTACCGTTCTAACTATTTGTTAAATTAAGCGAGGCTTAACATGAAATTGCGAAAAGTGATGATTATTGGCGTGGGTAATGTGGGATCAACAACGGCTTACACATTGGTAAATCGAGGTATTTGTGAAGAAATAGCACTCGTTGATCTTAATAAAGAATTAGCCTATGGCCATGCGCAAGATTTATTAGATGCTGCGGCCTATCGACAAAACATGGTCAAAGTTAGCCTGCGTGAATCGACTGATTGTTCAGACATTGACATAGCCATTATCACCGTCACATCAGGCATTGCCCAAAAAAGTCGAGCCGAAGAACTTGCTGGCACATCTAAAATCATCGCAAGTATCGTGCCTAACATGATGAAAAGCGGATTTAAAGGCATCTTCTTAATTGCCACCAACCCTTGTGACGCGATTACTTATCAAGTTTGGAAACTATCAGGGCTACCACGCCATCGCGTAATTGGCACAGGGGTATGGCTTGATACCGTACGATTACGCCGATTATTAGGGCAACAAATGGATATTGGTCCACAAAGTATTGACGCTTTTATTGTGGGTGAACATGGTGATTCACAATTCCCTGTTTGGTCGCATTCATCGGTTTATGGCATTAATCTTAATGATTTAGAAAAAAACAAAATCGATTTTGAACAAATTGGCACTCAAGCTCGAAAAATGGGCTTTGAAATAGCTAACCGTAAACACTGTACCGAATACGGTATTGCCAGTACTATCACCGAAATCTGCCAACACATATTCACTAATAGCCACCGAGCCTTAGCGCTTAGTTGTATTTTAGACGGCGAATATGGCTATAAAAATGTTGCTATTGGTGTTCCTGCAATTTTAGATCAACATGGTATTAAAAAAGTGATCAAACTCGACTTTACCGAAAATGAAAAGCAACTTTTTGAAAAAAGCATCAATATTGTTAAAGGCTATATTGATCATATCAAATTACCGTAGCACAAGTTATTTTCACTATTGCTTTATTAGCGAGCTATTAATATTATCAATTCGTGGCATTGTTCCTATTCACAGCGTGCCACGAACAAATTAGGCTTTGTTAAAGCTTCATTTTGGAATATAACGGCTAATCGTCTAAAATGATTTTAAGTTGGTTTTTAAGTTGATGATATTCAGCATCACTTAAAAAATAGTAACGAGTATCTCTAATATGACTGGCGATCTTTTTATATGTATTAAGATGCTCAGATACAGGATAGCAAGCAATATAATCATTAAAAGTGGCAACATCAGCAATGTCAGCAAACTGTTTTTTATCGATGCTATTTAAATAGCCTTTAAGATCAAGTATTTGGCAATTAGGCTTATGTTCCTTTCGCCAAAATTGATTGTTTTTAAACTGGTAAGTTAAATTAACATTCGTTTTATAGTCATAATGGTTATCTTTGACATCAATAAAATATCCGAGTTCATAATCGGCTTTGACATGCACATAAAATAGATTATTAAGCACTAAAGACGAATAAAAGAACAAATGATCTTCATGTCCTGTTTTTGCTGATAAGATAAGTTCATCTAAATATTTTCCATTTTCATCAAAAGCATTAAGTACCATTAAATCTTCCTTAATGCCTTCGCCTTCACTATCAAAGGTCAGGCTATAGAGCACAAATCGAATATTATCGATTTCAAAACGACCAATAGAGGTAAGATCTTTTAATGTAAAATAACGTTGTTCTTTATCTAGGGGATTATCATAATATCGATAATCATCGTCCTCAAAATGAAAAAATTTGCTATCTACAAATTTACCTTTAGGTAGCGAATGCGTATCAAACGGTATGGTCAACATAGGTAAACTTTGGTAAAAGTCATCAAAATTGGCAAAATGCTCTCTAGATTTATATTGAGATGATGAACTTTGAGGATCCGCTAAAGAATAATTAGCACAAAACAAACTAAATAACATCGTTAAAAATAACACTAAATTCTTCATAATATAACTGTCTTATTCAATCAACTTATTTATTATTATATAGTTTTTTCTGTTCGGCAAGAATGATAGTGCAGACTGTCGATTTGTAAAAATAATCAAATAAAAACTTCAATAAAATCAATATCTTTCCTGACGGTTTTTTTAGGGTGATTGACTGGGGATTTATTCTTTATTTTTTTAACTTTAAATTAAACTTAAATAGTTAGATAACTTTAAATAAGCAAAAAATCGTCATAAAAACCATTGATTTAATTTGGTTTTTTTGAAATAAGGATAAAAAAACAAGTGCTAGTAATAATGAAAGAAGATACGTTTTATATTTAACATTGCTCAATATGAGATTATTGAGTTCATGCATCGAAATATGTCGAGGAATTTGAAAAATTTATTTAATTTCCATCGTTTATTTTTGTGATATTCATTGCATTTCGGTAAATATTACAAAAGGCTGTACATTTTACTCATATTAATTAATAACCTTTCCCAAAAAATATATTTAAATTTTTCCTGATCAATACGGAAAAAGTTGGTTAGTAATTCTATTTTTTTCCTTTTATACTAAATTTGAATTATTAATAAACACAGGTACTTAATTATGAATAATAGAGGTTTACCAAATGATTTTTTATGGGGAGGCGCTGTTGCTGCTCATCAATTAGAAGGTGCTTGGCAAGTCGGTGGTAAAGGTGTGAGTGTTGCTGATGTAATGACGGTGGGCTCACCCAAAAGTTATCGTAAGATTACCGAAGGTATCGTTGCGGAAGAATATTATCCTAATCATGAGGCTATAGATTTTTATCATCACTATAAAGATGACATTAAGTTATTCGCCGAAATGGGCTTTAAATGTTTCCGTACTTCTATTGCTTGGACTCGTATTTTTCCCAATGGTGATGAACTTGCGCCAAATGAAGAAGGGTTAAAGTTTTATGATGATCTTTTTGATGAGTGCTTAAAATACAATATTGAACCAGTCGTCACCCTTTCTCATTTTGAATTACCTTATTATTTAGTTACCCAGTATGGTGGTTTTCGGAATCGTAAACTAATTGACTTTTTTGTTCGCTTTGCAGAAGTTTGCTTTGATCGTTATAAAAATAAAGTCAAATATTGGATGACATTTAACGAAATTAATAATCAAGCTAATTTTAATGAAGATTTTGCGCCTTTTACTAATTCAGGTATTTACTATAAAACAGGTGATAATCGCGAAGAGATTATGTATCAAGCTGCTCATTATGAATTAGTTGCTAGTGCTAAAGCGGTACAAATTGGCCATGCAATTAATCCTGATTTTAAAATTGGTTGTATGATTGCAATGGTGCCAATCTATCCCGAAACCTGTAAACCAGGCGATATTTTAATGGCACAAAAAGTTATGGAGCGTAAATACTTCTTTGCTGATGTGCATGTGCATGGCGAGTATCCAAACCACATTAAAAAATATTGGCAACGTAAAGATTTTAAACTTGATATCACCAATCAAGATCTTGAGGTTTTGAAAAACGGTGCAGTTGATTACATTGGCTTTAGCTATTACATGTCTAATGCAATTAGGAAAAAAGAAGGTAATGATAGCTATGAATATAACGAAAAAACTGATTTAGTTGGTAATCAATATGTCAAAAAATCAGATTGGGGTTGGCAAATCGATCCTGAGGGACTTCGTTATACACTTAATTGGTTAACAGACATGTATCATTTACCGCTTTTTATTGTTGAAAATGGTTTTGGTGCTTACGATAAAGTCGAAGTTGATGGTAGTGTTCACGATGCTTACCGTATTGATTATCTACGGGAACATATTAAACAAATGAAGCTTGCTGTTGAAGAAGATGGTGTTGATTTAATGGGTTATACCCCTTGGGGTTGTATCGATCTGGTTTCGGCAGGTACAGGGGAAATGGAAAAACGTTATGGCTTTATTTATGTCGATAAAGATAATAAAGGTAACGGAACATTAAAGCGTAGCCGAAAAGATTCATTTATTTGGTTTAAACAGGTTATTGCATCAAACGGTGATGTTTTATAAAGGAATAATGATTGTATTGAGGAAAAGTTCATGAAGAAAACATTAATTATTTGTGCTGCAGGGATGTCATCATCATTGATGGCAAAAAAAGTAACAGAATATTTTGCTAGCAAAGATAAAGCTATTTCGGTCGATGCCGTATCAGCAACGGAAGGTAGCAATATGATTAAAAGTAGTGATTTTTCACTTTTTTTAATTAGCCCGCAAACGATGATGATGCTTGATAAATTTAAAATGTTGGGAGAAGAAGTGGGTAAACCTGTCGTGAGTATCCCTTTTCAAGCTTATATTCCTATTCAATCAGGTATTGAACAACTAGCTAAGCTAATAGAGGATAATATCAAGTAATTAAAATTGATATTTATTTTAGGGATATGATTTGGGCGTTGTGGATAGATTATCTAAAATAGCAGCGCCTTATTATCTTACTTGGGTGTACTTATGTAATAGATAAAAGTATTCACTATATTATTAATAATATGGTTTTGGTTGGTAGGCGGGTATGGATGATAGTGATTAAAAACAAACAGCGTGACCTTATCAGTTTATTGGTTCGTTCTAAAGATCTATTCAAAAGCAGTGCGTTGCTAGCAACTGAGTTATCATTATCAGATCGTACTGTTCGCACTTATCTTAATGATTTGAAGTTTTTAATTGAAAGTCATGGTGGAGCTATTATCAGTAAACAAGGTCATGGCTATAAATTAGAGATTAAAGATAGAACAACTTTCAACTTATTTTTAATTGAGCATCATTTATTGGATCGCAATGTAGAACAAGCAAATTGTCGAGAAGCATGTCAAAGAAAACACCATATTCTTAATTTATTATTATTAGAAAGCCAAAAAATTGATATAGAGGCATTATCTGAACAATTATTTATTAGTTCTTCTCAGCTAAATAAAGATATTTTAGAAATCAAACATCAACTCCAAGCTTACGGTCTTACTATTAAAAAAAGTCAATCCCTGATGTACGTAGAAGGAGAGGAGAAAGCAAAACGACATTTCATTTTAAGTTATTTTTTTCATGAGGAATCAATTAATTTTCTGCAAAATCTAACTTATTTAAACAAGTTCAATGATGTAATTGGTTTAGATACCTTAACTATTATTATTTTAGATGAGTGTCGTGAGGCAAAAATAAAACTATCTGATGTAATGATGCAAAATATTGTACTACATCTGTCATTAAGTATTAAACGTTTACAATCTGGGCTTTCTATTCAACATCTTGATATGCCACAATCGACTAAAAACACATTGGAATATCAGGTTGCTAAGAAAATTATCAATAGAGTAGAAAAGGTAATTGGTTTTTGTTTTCCCAAACAAGAACAAATGTATTTAACTTTACATTTGATTAGTAAATCAAATTTTATCCAAAATGACTTTAACTCCGAGTTATCTTTATCTTTGACTAATTTATTGTTTGAGATACAGCAAGAAACGGGATATTTATTTTTAAGCGATGAGCAATTGAAAAACGGAATTATTCAACATTTAAAACCAATGATTGTCCGTTTAGAACAAAATATTAAATTAAAAAATCCATTGCTTGATGAAATTAAAACGAACTCTCCAGAATTGTTTGAGCTAGTTAAAAAATACCTTAACCAAATCCCTGAACTTAAAAAATTTACTATTTCTGATGATGAATGGGGTTATTTGACTTTGCACTTTTTGGCTTCGATTGAAAAACTAAAAAATGAACAAAAAGCCAAAGTACTAATTATTTGTGCAACTGGACTTGGCAGTGCTCAACTACTAAAAAATAGAGTTGAATGTGAATTTAATGAAAGAATCAAAATCGTTGCAACACAAGGATATTATGAAATTGAATCTCAAATATTAGACAAGGTCGATTTTATTATATCGTCAGTTGATCTATCGTCAAAAGTGTTTAAAGTTCCCGTTTTTCATGTCTCGGTTTTCTTTACTGAAAATGATATACAAAAAATTCGTCGTCATCTTTCGTCATCTATTATGC
This sequence comes from Gilliamella sp. Pas-s27, assembly GCF_009795865.1. NCBI lineage: Bacteria > Pseudomonadati > Pseudomonadota > Gammaproteobacteria > Orbales > Orbaceae > Gilliamella > Gilliamella sp. Pas-s27. Next base: position 52,418 of record NZ_WTEW01000006.1, on the reverse strand, counting down.
TTAGTTCACTACACAAAGATCCAATATCAACATTTAAATCATCAAGCACTTTGGAACATTTTAGTGATGTAGGTCAAATGGTAGATGATTTATCCGCTGATTATTTTTACTGTTGCAAATACCCTCAAAGTAAAGAACAAGTGTTAGATTGTTTACTTGAGCTTTTAGCACTAAATGAAGATAACGATTATAAGCAAAAGATGATAGAGCAAATGGAAAACCGTATGCTGTTAGGCGATATTTTCTTTAGCCCAACTATCGTAGTACCACATCCAGCAATACCTATTGGGAAATTGTCTAAAATTGGCATTGCAATTATTCCAGATGGATTATTTTGGGATCACAATTATTCAAAAATACACTTTATCTTCATGATTTCGCCTTCTATTTATCAAAATCCAACTTTATCGATGATGACAAAGGCTATTGTCAAATTGATTGATGATTTAAAAATGCAATCAAAACTATTAAGAGCAAAAAACTTTGACCAATTTAAACAACTTTTTATCCAACTTATTGAAAAAGGAGTATAGCAATGAATGAGGAAATGAGCTCAGAGGATATTCAACTTATCGCTTTTAATATTATTTTATATAGCGGTAATGCTAAAACCAAAATCCACGATGCTTTTAAAGCAATGAGAAAAGCTGATTTTATTACTGCAAATCAGCTTCTTGAAGAAGCAAATGAACAAATTTTACAAGCACACCACTCACAAACGCAATTACTACAAAATTATGCTAATGGCACCAAAATCACGATGGAAATTATTATGGTACATGCACAAGATCACTTAATGACAACCATGAGTTTTCGAGAAATGGCGATTGAAATGTTACACCTATATGAAAAGCATCATGAGCTAGAAATAAAACTAAAGAGTTAAATAAGGAGTAGCATAATGACAGAAAAGTTAACAATGCATAAAAAAATCAGCTTAACTAATCTCTATTTTAATCGATTTTTAATGATTCGCTATACCACCGCATTTTTTTTATTTTTGAATCTTTATTGGGCAACCTTTTTAATGGGGTCATTGTCAATGGTAGCTATTTTGCCGCTTGTTCTTTTTGTTTTAGGCATACTTACCACTTGGGAACAAATTAAACTTTATCGAAATCATTGCAATAAATTGCCTTATGCACGGTTATTTTATCGTGTTTTAGCGGTAGTTTTTATAGCATTAATGATCACACTTTATACGCCTTTATATCAGCTTTTTTATCCATTTTTAAAACAGACACAAGATGTATTAAATGTGTTGTTGGTATTACTAACGGTGAGTTTAATTATAACGCTTTTAATGCTTAAAAAGTTAAATAATATTCAACATAATCGAGATCAGCATTTTAAAAGAATCCAAGCTTATGAAGAATTTATTAATTAAATGAGGATATCAAAATGAATACAGGATTTGTTATTTTACAAAAATATCTGATGACGCCTATGGCGAAAATATCGCAATTTAAAATTGTTCGAGCCGTAATGGCTGCGGGCATGGCATCTGTACCTTTTTCTATTGTTGGTTCCATGTTTTTGGTATTCAACACGTTACCAGTGACATTTACTGGATTAAAAGGTTTTTTTGAAAATACTTTTTTTAGAGTTAGCGATCTTTATATGATTGCCAATACTGCAACAATTGGTATTTTAGCCCTTTATTTTAACTTTGTTGTTGGTTATGAACTAACTAAAATCGAAGCAGAAGAAACAGGTCTTAAAGTGAATGCACTTAATGGTGCGATGTTATCGGTCTTTGCCTTTTTTATGACTTTGCCAGAATTAGTTATGCAAAATGGAGTGATTACTTTACTTAATGATGAAACTAATTTAGTTTTTAATGGATTACGTTTAAAACCATTTGTCTTTAGGTTGGGGACATCCGGTATATTTATTGCAATAGTTATGGCTATTGTGGCGACTCATCTCTATTTTTTATGCGTGAGGCGAAACTGGGTTGTAAAAATGCCAGAAACCGTGCCATTAGGTGTTTCACGATCGTTTACCGCACTAATTCCAACTTTTGTAATTGCTTTTTTTGTAATTATTCTTAATGGTATTTTCATTTATTTTGGCACGGATATTTTTAATATTATTGCCGTGCCATTTGCCTTTGTGACCAACCTTACAAAAAGTTGGTTAGGTATTATGGTTATTCTATTTTTAATCCATGCGCTATGGGTAGTTGGGATCCATGGTGCAAGTATTATTGGGGCTTTTATCACCCCAATTATGTTAACTAATATGACTGAAAATACGGTTGGAGCACATATTCCTTTTGCAGGTGAGTTTAATAATTCACTTGTGATTTTAGGTGGTTCAGGTTCCACCTTGTTAATGACATTTTTTATTGCTTTTTGCGCTAAATCTAGTCAGCTAAAAATTTTAGGGCGAGCTTCTGCTGTGCCAGCAATATTTAATATTAACGAACCAGTTATTTTTGGTATGCCGATTGTGTACAATCCTTATTTAGCACTTCCTTTTTTCTTAGCACCTATGGTGTGTGGTACGTTAGGTTATTTTGCTATCAATACTGGTTTTATTCATCCTATCATCGCATTAATTCCATGGCCATCTCCAATGGGATTAGGTGCTTTTATTAGTACTGGTGGTGATTACAAAGCTATTTTTGTTGCTATATTGTCGGCGATTTTAGCACTTGTGATTTATCTTCCTTTTGTAAAACTCTATGACAATAAACTTTATAAAGAAGAGCAAGGTAAATCGGAAGGGAAAATAGAAACAGCTTAGTTTTATAATGATTTATATAAGAGCGTATATACTTTAATCAAGTTAATTACGCTCTTTTTTATTTTTAACTTCAAACAAAAATAAACGGCACGTTAGGTCATACATATTCTAATTTAATTTTGTATAAATTTTGATCATGACTTTGGTTTTTTATGTTATAGTGAGAATTCCCCCTTTCAACCAAGTACTGCATTATATTATTCATAGTTTGATGTATTTTTATTCTGCGTAATAAGGTTAAATAATATTTCTATTAGGAGGTAAAAATGCCCTACACTAAACATAACTTGATTAAGTCTTTATTTTTTATTGTTTTTATTTTAATAAATCAACAAGTTCTTGCTGACGAAAACATAAAACAAAAATTAGAAGCTGGCGCAGTGGCTTCGCCCGATTATTATGGTGCAATGGCTGCACAGGAAATATTAAAAAAGGGGGGCAATGCGGCTGATGCAGCAGTTGCTACTGCTTTTGCGCTTGCTGTGACTTATCCTGAAGCGGGTAATATTGGTGGTGGCGGTTTTATGACTCTTTGGATGGATGGACAGCCTTATTTTATTGATTATAGAGAGGTTGCACCGGCTCAAGCTAATAAAGATATGTATCTTGATGAGCATAAAGATGTGATCCCTAATTTAAGTTTATATTCTCACAAAGCATCAGGCGTTCCAGGAACTGTTGCAGGTATGTGGGCTGTACATCAACGTTTTGGTAAATTATCTTGGAAAGATGTCATGGCACCAGCTATTCATTTTGCCAATGAAGGATTTACTGTAGATAAACAACTTATTAAACGTTATCAAGAAACATTAGAGGTGGCACCTGCTAATGGTCACTTTAAGCAATATTTTGGTTCTATGCAAGCAGGAAAGCTATTTAAACAACCTGAACTTGGCAAAGTATTAGAGCGTATTGCAAATCAAGGTAGTGATGGTTTTTATAAAGGTGAAACAGCTAAGTTAGTAGCCCAACAAATGAAAGAAAATGATGGACTAATTAGCGAAAATGATCTGGCAAATTATCAAGCTAAATGGCGTACTCCTTTAGTTGCTAATTGGCAAGATATGAAGGTTGTTACTGCACCACCACCAAGTTCTGGCGGTGTTGGTTTGATTCAACTATTATTAATGAAACAAGACCTTGCTAAAGATTTTAAAAATGTAAAAGTAAATTCAGCACAATATATTCACTTATTGGCCGAAATCGAAAAACGTGTTTTTGCTGATCGCGCTGAATATATGGGAGATCCTGATTTTATTACTGTTCCTGTAGAGAAATTAATTGATCCTAATTATGTTGAAGAAAGAGCGAAACAAGTTAATCCAAAAGCGATTTCTGTTACTGAACAAGTTAAACCTGGTTTAGATAATGATCGTGAAAAATTACAGACAACCCATTTTTCGATTGTCGATAAATGGGGTAATGCGGTATCAAATACTTACACACTCAATGGTTGGTTTGGCTCTGCTGTTGTCGTAAAAGGAACAGGTATTATACTAAATAATGAAATGGATGATTTCAGTAGTAAACCTGGCGTGGCGAATCAATTTGGCGTGGTTGGTAAAGATGCCAATGCGATAGAGCCTAATAAACGCCCGTTATCTTCAATGACGCCGAGTATTTTTATTAAAAATAACGATGTAGCGATGGTTATTGGTACACCGGGTGGCTCAAGAATTTTTACATCAATATTCCAAGTTGTCACCAATGTTTTTGATAATCATATGTCATTAAAAGCAGCAATCGATGCTCCTCGGTATCATCATCAACTATTGCCAGCTAATCTAATTTTTATTGAACGCTTTCAAAATAAAGTGCCCGAAGAGTTAAAAGACAAACTTAAACAGATGGGTTATCATTTTAAACAGCAAGACTTTAGTGGTGATATTCAAGCTATAAAAATTACTGATAATAAACTCGAAGCTGTATCGGATATTCGAGGTAGAGGTAAATCAATTATTGTAAAATAGATAATAAAAACCCGTCATAATGACGGGTTTTTTGTGTTTGTTGTTTGATGATTATTCAGGAATAATATCAACAATAACCTTAGCAAATTAGGCTAAACAAGTATCGGTATAATAGTTATTATTTCAATATTTAGATACTAAGTCTTAGCCTATATTGGCAAAACAATCAGCCTAGATAAGTGTGTTGAGGAGGAAAACAAAATAGTCGAATGGAAAATGAAAAGACATTTTGTTGTTAATTTAAATAAATAAGATAAATCCAGACTAGCATGTATTATAGCTAGTCTGTTTAGATTATTTAACTTAAAGTGAATCTTCTATCTTTTTAATGTCTTCTTGCGTAAAAGTAATGTTTGTCTTTTCACTAGTATCGTTAATTATCTTTTGACTAATTAACTCGGTGATTGGGTAGATAATAGTAAAATGATCGCCACCTTTAATCATATTTGAGTAAAAAGGAATATTTTTATCTTTTGCCATAGACGATAGAATATTGAAGTCTGTGCTGTAATATTCTTCACCTTCAAAGTAAAAAGTAGGTGTTTTGATTGATTCAATAAAAAAGCCGGGTGATCTAAGTTTAAATTCTTCGGCGTTAGTTGTATCAAAAGGCAAGAATGACATATCAGCGTTACCCCACCATTTTTTGACATCACTTACACCACCCAAAGAAAAGATAGCCCTAAATCCTGTTAAAAGTTCGCTAGCTAATAAAACGCGAGTACCACCAGTGCTATGCCCTGCTAGGTAAATTCTATTAGCATCAACATAAGGTTGGGCTGCTAAAAATTGACGAGCTTTTTCTAAATCATCAATTTCGCCAAAAAACATCTCGTCTTGTCCAGGATTACCACTTTCACCTCTAAAGCTTGGTAACATTAGAATTAATCCAGCTTTTCGAAAGGCACTACCAGTTTGATCGTTTGTTTTTGGTGCAGGAGACCAAAAATCATCACCTCCCTGTCCACCAAATCCGCCACTAATCCAAATCACGGCAGGATGTTTTTTTCCATCTTTAGGATCTGGTGTTAAATACGCTGACATATCACCATCTTTTGCTGGATAATAGACTAATGAAAAAATATCTTTAGGTGGAATAGGTGGTTTTTCATTATAATCCTTTGGATTGACAATTTTAGTTTTAAAGTTAGTTCTTGCTTCTTGCAAACTAACTCTGCTTTGATGTATTGCGTTTGATTTTTCAAATGAATTATTAGCGAGTATTGATAATGGAAATAGAGCCATAGCAATAACAGCAGTACGAATAATTGTGCGTGTGTTTTTTTTAATCATTTCTTTCCTTAAACCTTTAATTTTACAGAAAAATGAAAAATATCTTATAAAATAAGACAGTATATTTTAGGCATTTTTAGTTCTTTAGCAATAAATAGATATGGGTATGGTAATGAAGTAAGTAAAATATTGTTACTTTTCCTGTTATCATTTTAAATGTTTCACCTTCAAAACTAAATTATGAGGAGGAATATGATATGCCATATAAAAAACGTGAAGATTTACCTGATTCAGTGCGCCATGTTTTACCTGAACATGCGCAGGATATTTTTAAGGAAGCGTTTAATAGTGCGATTAAAGAATACCAAGATCCACGTAAACGGCGTGATAATAGCAATCCTGAAACAATTGCTTTTAAAGTGGCTTGGGCGGCTGTTGAAAAGGTTTACCACAAAGATGAAGAGGGTAAATGGGTGGCTAAATAGTTGAGTAGTAACCATAAATTGCTAATTATAAATAATGGATTTATAATCAATTTGATTAATAATTTGAGCTGTTTATAGGGCTGGTTTTGTATATTATGGAGATCTTATTATGTTCGTATTTACTCTCACCTATATTAAACCCATTAATGAAGTTGAAAAATATTTACAGCAGCATATTGCGTATCTTAAAGATTATTATCAATCAGGACATTTACGAAAAGTGCCTCGTACGGGTGGTGTGATTCTTTGTCGTGCTGAGAATAAAGAACAAGCACTTGCAATATTGCAAAAAGATCCATTCTATATTCAGCAAATTGCTAAGTATGATATTATTGAATTTGTACCGTCAAAACATGCCAAGGGTTTCGAGGCGTTTATTTAATAATCTTTGCTTGAAATATTTGAACTTCAGTATTCAATTTCGTATTGAAACCTCTTCTTTAATATTATAAAAATTGGCTGACTTAATAAATTCGCTGAATCCACAATTAGATGTGATCAATATTTAAATAAGCTAATTTTTATGAATCTAAAATAACAATTTTTTATATATTAACAATAAAAAAACCCGTCATGATGACGGGTTTTTTTGTATTTATTATTGGATGATTATTCAGGAATAATATCAACAATAACTTTAGCAAAAGCTTCGCTGTGTACTTGGAATAACACTTCGTGTTCACCAGTTGTACGTAATACACCATTTGGTAAGCGAACTTCGCTTTTTGATACTTGAATACCACGAGCTTTAACTGCATCAGCGATATCACGCGTACCGATTGAACCAAATAATTTACCTTCATCACCAGCTTTAGAAGTAATAGTTACTTTACCAAGTGCATTGATTTGAGCAACGCGTTCTTCAGCTGCTTTTAAAGTTTCAGCAAGTTTCGCTTCTAGTTCAGCACGACGAGCTTCAAAAAATTCGATGTTCTTTTTAGTCGCTGCTACTGCTTTACCTTGTGGGATCAGGAAGTTACGCGCATAACCCGCTTTAACATTAACTTGATCACCTAAGCTGCCTAAATTAGCAACTTTGTCGAGTAAAATAATTTGCATTATATGTTCCCTCTGTTGCTAATTACTGATGGTTGTCAGTGTATGGTAATAATGCCAAGTAACGAGCGCGTTTGATTGCGCGAGCTAGTTGACGTTGGTATTTTGCGCTAGTACCTGTGATACGGCTTGGTACAATTTTACCACTTTCTGTGATATAGCTTTTTAATAAAGAAACATCTTTATAATCAATTTCTTTAACGCCTTCTGCAGTAAAACGGCAGAATTTGCGACGACGGAAATAACGTGCCATTTGGCTATTCTCCTAATAGTTTAATTTGGTCAGCATGTAAAACAAGTTGGCTTGTTTTGTTGCGTCTAGTGTGGGTGCTTATAAATCCACTAACTAAAACGTTGCTGCCTTTTTTTATGTAACTTAACTCATGTTGTCCACTGGCTATGACGGGCATGACGCACCATGCTTGCCTTGTGAGTTCTGCTTCAATTTGTTCAGAAACATGTTCTAAATAAAACTGGCAGTGCGATATCCCACTTGGACTGACTTTTCGTATCGGGGTTTTGACAACAATTCCCGATAACGTTAAACGATTATTCTTCGGAATCATCGTCCATGTTTGTTTCGTTAAAATCTTCATCAGAGCTACGACGCTCATCTTTCGCTTTTAACATTGGTGAAGTTTCAGTTACAGCATGTTTAGTACGCATAATTAAACTGCGAATTACCGCATCATTAAAACGGAAGTTATCTTCAAGTTCGTTAACCGCTTCTTGAGTTGCTTCAACATTCATTAACACATAATGTGCTTTGTGCAGTTTTTCGATAGGATAGGCTAATTGACGACGACCCCAATCTTCTAGTCGATGGATTTTGCCACCATCAGTGGTTAACGTACCAGTATAACGTTCAATCATACCCGGTACTTGTTCACTTTGATCTGGGTGAACCATAAATACTATTTCGTAATGACGCATTATCGCTCCCTACGGATTAATCAGCTTTCTGTCGGGGCAACCGCAACCCATTGAAAGCAAGGAACATGAAAATAGGCGGTTGAAATCGACGGGGCATTATATATCAAGTTATTGGATTTGACAATGAATATGCCAAGATTTTTGGTAAGACAGTGTCGCTTTTAGTTGATAGGAAGTATCTGTTTTTATAAATGTTTTTATGAAAACCTTTTTAAAAACTTCAATAAAATCAATGCCTTTCCTAACCGATTTTTGTGGTTGTAAAAATGCGTTGTAAAATGTAACGATTTCTATACATTTTTGTTAGTAAAATATGATATGCTTTCGCGCAATGGAATTGGTATTAGTAGATGTTTGTATAACTATATATTAAGAGGAAAGGTTTGATGGCTCAAGAAACTATTTTTAGCAAAATTATTCGACAAGAAATTCCCGCTGATATTGTTTTTCAGGATGATAAGGTGACAGCATTTCGTGATATTTCTCCCCAAGCGCCGACTCATGTGTTGATTATTCCAAATAAACTGATTCCAACCGTTAATGATATTCAAGAAGAAGATGAAGCTATTCTTGGGCATATGATGGTGGTTGCTGCTAAAATTGCCAAGCAAGAAGGCATTGACGAAAGCGGTTATCGTTTAATTATGAATTGTAATAAAGATGCAGGGCAAGAGGTTTTCCATCTTCATATGCATTTATTAGGCGGTAAAAATTTAGGTCGATTAATAGGTTAATCATAATATGAAACAGATCAAGCGTATATTTGTTGTTAGCTCATTAGCTTTTTTGTTGGCGGGTTGTCATCTTCTTGGAAACTCTCAAAAAGCCGAAGTAAAACCGCCTGTTGATGTTAATCAACCTGATGATACAGGCGTGATTGAAACGCCACCGCAAATTGTTCGACAAACTGATTGGCATTCAATATTGTCGCCATTTATCAGTAAATTAGTGACCTCATCATCTTTAGACTCAGATAATAAATTGCTTTTAATTAGTGATATTCAAAACCGCAGTGGTGATTATCTGGCTAGTAATAAAATTGATGATGTATTGCATCAATTAATGCATAAACAAAACACGTTCACGGTAGTTGATCAACAAGCAATAAGCCAAGCTAAACAATCACTAGGTATTTCGGCTGATGACAAGCTTGTATCACGAGGTAAGATGATTGGTCTAGCTAAATCGATAAATGCAAATTATGTCCTCTTTACAACAATTTATAAAGTGCCAAGTGAAAGTACTGATGCCGATTTAGCTATGGAATTACTTTCAACAAAAAGTGGCGAAATCCTAACTAGAGTTGCGTCGAAAGATTTTCCAAAACCGTCTGATAGCAATAGTAATGCCAATAGTAATACACAATCAAAGCAAATCGGAGATAATCAATAATGGGGCCGTTGTTGATTGATGTTGATGGTTTAACATTGACCCAAGACGATAAAAAGCTGTTACAAAATCCATTGGTGGCAGGGGTAATTTTATTTAGTCGAAATTACCAAAACCCTACGCAACTAGCCGAATTAATTAAACAAATTAGATCAGCTAGCTCACAACGTTTGTTAATTTCGGTCGATCATGAGGGGGGGCGCGTTCAGCGATTTAGAGAGGGGTTTACGGCAATTCCTCCTGCGCAATCGTTTGCGGTATTTAATGATCTTGAACAAGCAAAGTCTTTGGCTTTTGATGCGGGTTGGGTTCTTGCTATGGAGCTAATTGCGTTTGATATTGATCTAAGCTATGCCCCTGTTTTAGATTTGGGACATGATTGTCTAGCCATTGGTACACGTTCATTTCATCAAGATGCTGATATTGCTTATCAAGTTGCTTCTGCCATGATTGATGGTATGCATGCTGCAGGGATGAAGACAACTGGCAAGCATTTTCCAGGGCATGGACATGTGATTGCCGATTCGCATAAAGAAACGCCTGTTGATCATCGTGAAAAATCGTTGATTGAGCACGATATGCAGATTTTTGCGAAGCTTATTGCTAATAAACAACTCGATGCGATTATGCCTGCTCATGTGATTTATCCTGCCTTTAATGATAAACCAGCGAGCGGTTCGTCATTTTGGCTTAAAACTGTGTTACGCAATCAATTGCAGTTTGAGGGGGTGATCTTTTCAGATGATTTATCTATGGAAGGTGCTTCAGTAATGGGCAATCATGCTGAGCGAGCGCAGGCTGCATTAGCGGCTGGTTGTGATCTCCTTTTGGCTTGTAATAATCGGCAGGGGACGATGGCTATTTTAGAGCAATTAATGGCGTTAGATAAGGTTAGTCCGCTAACATCAGATAAAGCAAAATGCTTATTAACCCGTACTAAAATCACTTATGCTGAATTAATAAAAAATCCTAAGTGGCAAAATCGCCGTGATAATTTAATCAAACTTAATGAGAAGTGGGCAAATTATGCAAGTAGCCATCATTGAAATTGATCATCATCAACATCTGATTGCGTGTAATGATACCGCTAAGGTGTTGTTGGGGCATAAGGCTTTGGTATTAAAACAACCTTTTGATTATCAATCGATTTTTAGTTTTGATCATACCGTTAATATTGATGAGCAAGATGATACGATTATTGTTTTAAATTCTCAGTATTTTTTATTGCAAAAGGTGATGGAATCATCCAAAACAGTATTTATTTTACAATCCATTGATTATTTAAAAAGACACTTATCAAAAATAACCGTGGCAGCTTGCCATGCTTTTGATATCTTTGCGACCCAAAGCGTGGTTATGCAAAAACTCATAGCACAAGCGAAAGTGTTTTCTATACAGCGAGAACCGTTATTAATATCTGGTGAAACAGGTACTGGTAAGGATTTATTGGCTAAAGCTTGTCATCAATATAGCCCCCGTGGTGATCAGACTTTTTTAGCCTTAAATTGTGCAGCCATGCCTGATGATGTCGTTGAAAGTGAGTTATACGGTCATGCAGCTGGTGCTTACCTTGGCGCAATTGAGAGCAAAAAAGGCTTTTTTGAACAAGCCAATGGTGGCTCAGTATTGCTTGATGGTATTGATGAGATGTCGTTTCAAATGCAAACTAAGTTATTGCGTTTTATCAACGATGGCTATTTTCGTCGTGTAGGGGATGATAACGAGGTTTATGTCGATGTTAGAATCATTTGCGCAACGAAAGTGGATTTAGCCGATTTGGTCGAACAAGGAAAATTTAGAAAAGATCTTTATTATAGACTAAATGTGTTGTCGCTTAATCTACCTTCTTTACAAGAACGCAAAGACGATATAGTTCAACTTACTAGTATTTTTGTGAATGAATTTGCCAATAAACAAGACATCACACCACCAATAGTTGACGATAATGCTATTGATTATTTGAAGCGTTATTCATGGCCGGGTAATGTAAGGCAACTTAAAAATATCCTTTATTCTACATTGGCACAATTGAAAACGCCTAAACTAACGGCTAAAGATATCGTATTACCAACTTCGATGCCATCGCAATTGTCTTGGACTAACGATATTGAAAATAAAACGTTAGATCAAATGACCAAACAATTTGAGAAAGAGGTTTTATTAAAACTCTACGACGAATATCCCAGCTCAAGAAAACTTGCCAAAAGATTAGGTGTATCGCATACGGCGATAGCGAATAAGTTACGGGATTATGGGATAGGGCGGTAATAAATTTATCTTTATCTATATTGTAACAAAAAGAAATATAACAAGTAATATGACATATACATTAATATGATTCTATTCAACTAAATTAACTTATATTTAACATATTTTAAAATATGTTTAAAATATGTTAACTAGTTGTTATACTGACGTAGAAGGGTAAGGTTTGAAAAATTATATGTGATTTAATTTAGGTAATTTAATGTGAAGACAGATATTATTAATTTATTAAGCTCTACTAGGAATTATTTTTTTCAAAATGCCAGAACATATGACAATATCTATATTGAAAGAGTTTTAAAGGATATTGAGTGCTATGAAGTGATTTCATTTGATATTTTTGACACTATTTTGACAAGGTTAGTCGAGTGTCCTATAGATGTTTTTTCGATTGTAGAGAAATATTTAATTGAAAAAGGTCATTCTTGTGTTGGCTTTGCCGTCGCTAGATTCGAATCGGAAAAAATTGCTAGAGATATTGCCTATCAACAAAATATAGAAGAGGTTACTTTAGACAATATTTATGAACAATTGAAGATAACTTATCCTGAGTATCGAGATGTTATAGAAGAAGCAAAGCAAACTGAAATAATGATCGAAATAAATTATTGTGTTCCATCTTTAGATAATCTATTTTTGATAAATAAAATTTTTGAAAAAAATAAAAAAATTATTTTAGTTTCTGATATGTATTTAGATGAAGAAACAATTAAAAAAATGTTAAGCAAAGTTGGGGTTTCATCTTTTGATAAATTATATTTATCAAGCAATTTATTAAAGACTAAAAATCACGGTACTATTTGGCAAAACGTCCTTGATGATTACGCCAATCAAAAAATCCTACATATTGGTGATAACTATTACTCAGATGTTGAGGTGCCTAAAAGAAATGGTATAGATACTATTTGGTATAATTCTCTCATAACAGAAAGAAGATTAGGTGGGCAATTGTCGACAGATATTATTCCTTTTTCTTTGATAAAAAAGATGATTTTATTAACAGATAAGGTAATATCTAAAGATTTCTGGTTTGTTTTCGGAATTTGTTGTGGTTCTTTTTTTATTTATAGCTTTCTTCAATGGTTGAATGATCATGTTAGAAAAAATAAAATTGAACATGTTTACTTTTGCTCTCGTGATGCACAAATTATTTACAATTTATGGAAAGAATTTAATTTTGATAAACTATGTGGTGTAACATCAAGTTATTTATATATTTCTAGATTTGTTCTTGGATATAGCCAGTGTTACATTGAATGTCAAAAACATAACAAACTTTCTGAGGCATCTTTAACTTTTCTTTCTAACCATAATATAGTTGAAGGGCAAACTAATAGAGACGTTCTAACAAGATTAAAAATTAATATATCAGATATTGACGTAAATAATTTTGTTAATAAATTTGGTGATTTGGATAGCAAATTTAATTTTTCACTATTGGATGATTTTAAATTTTATCTTGGTCATGATTTACTTCCTTTACTACTGCCTCAATTTGAAGAACAATACAAAAATTCCTATCAATACTATGATCAAGAAGGTATATTTAGCTCTAAAAAAATAGCAATAGTTGATTTGGGCTGGTCTGGTACTTTACAGCAAGCTCTAACTCTGTTTAGAGAAAATCATGGTATTAAAGAAAAAATATCTGGGTTTTATTATGGATTACACAATGGTTTGGCTACTGGCCGAATATTTTACAACGGATTAATGAATGCTGCATTTTTTAGTGAATTCAATGATCCTAATAAAAGTTTCTTAATGAAAAATAGCATTAATATATTAGAGAATCTTCATGTAGCAGATCATGAGTCTGTTATCGGTTTCACTAAATCAATGGAAAAATATATTCCTATTTTCAAAGAAAAAAAAGATAATCTTAAAGAACAAGTAGTGAATTTAAATAGATTTTATAAGGGATTGCATTTAGTTATATCTAAATGGGTTAAAAATGAAGATGTTTTCGGAATTAATTCTGATTATATTGATGTAAATACGGCAAAAGGAGCTCTAGCTCAAGTCATTTGTTCTCCTACTAGTTTAGAAGTTAAAGAATTGGGAAATATATTACACGCTCCAGGATATGATCATGAGATTTATTTTCCTTTGATTTGGTCAAATGAAGAACCTTGGGATGAGAAAATATATCCTATGATTCACCGAGGAGGTTGGTTATGTGGTCAATTACTTTACTGGAAATATAATGGATATTATTCTGACAATGTTCATTTGTATCAAATCGTTAGTAACGAATTATCTAATTACCCGACAATTTTAAAAAACTTTATTTTAGGATAATATATAATGAATATATCAGAACAGTTATATCCATCTTACATTCGAGATTATGAAAATGTTGATTATATAAAACATGACGGATCTGTTGCTGTTATTATGCGAACCAAAGATAGGCCTATTTTATTAGCAAGGGCTTTAAAAAGTGTATTAGAACAAGAGTATCAGAATTGGCATTTGTATTTGATAAACGATGGTGGGGATAAAAAATCAGTAGAAGATTTAGTAAATATATATGCTTCTTCTTTTGATGGTAGATTAACTCTTTTACATAACGAAAAATCATTAGGTATGGAAGCTGCTTCAAATAAAGGATTTGAACTTGCTTCTGAGGAATTCATTGTCGTTCATGATGATGATGATTCATGGACTCCTCAATTTCTACAAAAAACAACTAATTTTTTAAAAGAAAATAAACATGCTGTAGCTGTCATTACAAATTGTATTGTAATACATGAAGAAATCACAAATAATTATGTTCAAGAAACCGCTAGATATGAATGGGGATATTGGCGTGATGATGTTGATATATCTGTCCTTTTGAAAGGAAATATAACTCCTCCAATTTGTTTGCTCATTAGAATGGATGTTGCTAAATCGATAGGGCCTTTTAATGCTGATTTACCAGTATTAGGTGATTGGGATTATAATTTGAGGCTATTTCGATGTGGTGAAATTTTAACATTAGATGAAAAACTTGCTTTTTATCACCATAGAGTTAATGCAACATCTATCTATGGAAATTCTGTACATGCTGGTGTTAATAAACATAAACTTTATGCAATCCGTTACAAAAATGCGTTGGTTAGAAAATCTTTTCAAGAATCGCAAGGAAATTATGGTTTATTACAAATTCTATTGCTTGAACAGGATAAAAATTTAAATGAGATTAGAGCATTAGCGCATCAATTAGGCAACTCAATTGAACATCTTAATCATCAATTGGTACTTTCTAATCAGGAAGTGAAAAAAATCTTGAATGAAAGAGTGACGATCTATAATAGGATCAGATTATTAATTAGAAAAATTCGACGTTGGAAAAAACGAAAAAGTTGAATAATATAAGGGTTGATAGTGTGATGAAAATTGATATGAGAGATTTTTTATCAAGTTATTCAGGTAAGAAAGTTTATTTTATTACTAACCCGGGGAATGCCGGTGACGCATTTATTACATATTCGACATACTGTTTATTTGATGAATTAAATATTTGTTATGAGATTATTGACCCTAATAATGATATTTCTATTTCTAATGAAATTCTATTTTTTAGTGGTGGAGGAAATTTAGTAGAAGGGAAGTATGATCATTTATATAAAAAATTAAAAAAATATTTAAATAATAATAAATGTATCATATTACCTCATACTATCTGGGGCTATAAAGATCTTGTTCAAGAAACGCATAGAAATTTAATTATAATCTGCCGAGAAAAGGTTAGTTATGAATTATGCATTTTAAATGGGGCTAATAAAAATAATCTGTTCCTATCTGATGATATGGCTTTTTATTTTCCACAAAATGAGTTATCACAGTTTGCTATTAAGGGTAGAGGACACGGGTATTGTTTGCGAACTGACGGGGAGTCATCTAAATTTGTTTATGTTAATGAGTTTAATAAAGACATTTCATTATCTTGGAATGGAGAGTTGTGGGGTAATTATTTGTTATCAAAATATGTAACATATAGTTTGGCTAGTTATTTATCACAATTTGATGTGATTGAAACAGACCGCTTACATATTTCTATTTTTGCAGCGATGTTGAATAAAAAAGTTATTATGTACCCTAATGATTATTACAAAAATAGAGCGGTATTTGAAAATAGTATTATACAAAAATATCAAAATGTAAATTTTGTTAATACCTCTACAGATTTATTACACTCTGACTATGTAATGGATTTATTAAAAAATGCTCATCTCATTACAGATTAATAATTAATATAATTATTATTAATTCTAAACTTTTAAATTTTGATATTAAATGAGTAATAAGTCAACAAAAATATGCTATTAGAGAAGATAAAAGATAAATCCAAAGTAAAAGTTAGATTATTTGGAGTTACAATTTACAAAAGGTTGATATTCATAAATAGACGAGAATTCTTGCATGGCTTTTTTGTTATAGAAAAAACAGATAAACGCAAAATATTTCGCTTATTAGGGGTTAGGATTGCTTCAAAGAAATTAAAAATAATAACAGCTCCCTCAACTAGAGAAAGAAAACTGTCAGAAAAAAGTGAATTAAGTAATAGATATGATGTTTTAAAAGATTCATTACCTATTACTATTGAAAATATCAGTAAAATAATTGAACTTGAAACTGTAAAAGTCATTAGTTTCGGTATTTTTGATAACCTATTAATTCGCCCAACTTTCGAACCGAAGGATGTATTACATCTGTTATTTCATAGAGTAAAGAAAAAGTATAATATTGATTTGTGTAATGCTAGATTATTAGCTATTGATGAATTTATTCATCAAAATGTTTCATTATCAGATATATATAATTTTGTTGCAAAAAAACTTTCTCTTGATGAAAAAACAAAGTTATTACTCCAACAAGAAGAATTAGACATTGAGAGCAAATTACTAACAGCTAGAAAAGATTTTATGTATTTATATGATATGGCGGTTAAAAATAATAAAAAAATCATAGCCATATCAGATACATACTTACCTGAGGATTTTTTGCTTTCAGTTTTACGTAAGAATGGCTTTTGTAAGATTGAAAAAATATATACACCAATTAGTTATAATAAGAAAAAAGATAATGGTGAATTATTCGGAGATGTAATTAGTAATGAGAATATTGAACCATCAGCTATTTTACATATAGGTGGTAATTATAATTCCGATTATTTGCAGCCAATTGGAAAAAATATCACTGCGATCTATTATCCTTACATAAAGGATATTTTAATATCAGAACAATCAATCTATAGAGAAATTCTATCTGAATATGCAAATTTTGATTTAGGTCAAAGGCTGCTAATTGGATTTAGTTTTAATAGAGTGTTCGCTGACTATTATCAAATGCCTAAAAAACCTAATGTTTTTGCTGATGTTAGTTATTTATCTAGATTGCTTTTATCTCCACTTATATTATATATGGCATTAAAAATTCTGCAAAATAATGAAATTCAAGATAATTATGAAAAAATTTATTTTGCTTCCAATAATGAATGTCTAATTGAATTTGCTTATAATTTTCTAAAAGATAACTTATTGAATAAAAAATTACCAATTCAACACTTGCTCATGTCAAAACAAATCTATCATATGCTCAAATATGAAGATTTTATAAGATTTATCGAAAGTCTTGATGATTGTGATAATGAATACTATAAATTTCGTAATATGCTTGAAGACGTTATTCTAGACAAGTCATTACTTGAAAAGTTACTTAATTTATTATCTGAAGAAGAGAGAGAGCTTTTATTTTTTGACAACAAAGAAAAATGCATTGATATTTTAAAACGTTTTAATTTAATTCTTAATCAATATCTAATTAAGTTGAAAAATAATTTAGTAGATTATCTTTCACAAGAAGTGAAAGATAATCTAGGAAAAAGAGGAATTGTTTTCAATTTAGAAAATGATGAATTATTATCAGGAGTATTAACAAATATTACTCATATTTTATTTGATCAAATCTATTCTTTTAATGGAAATAGTTATTTTCAAAAAAATAATGATAAAATTAGGTCATTTTGTATTTCACCAACTATAAGTGATTCAACTTCTTTAAAAATACTAATGTGTTCCTTGTTTTCGCCTTCTAAATTGCTTTTAGAGAACGAAAAATTTCAAAACGATTTGTTGGTAATTAAAAATGAGATTAAAGACTATTTATCTCAATTTATTAATGTATTTGGTTCATATGTGAGTTTTTGGGATATAACTGATTTATCCGCATTTGCTAGGCTTTTTGATTTTTCTTGGCAAAAATCGCCTTATTGTGAAATGAATCAATTGAGGCATGTATTTTATCAAGGATCTTCTCCTTTTTATAAAACTAAATCTATACAATATCAATTAATTATGGAAAATTATCAATTTGATAATGTGTTTTTTGCAACAGGTTTTGCTAATCCTGAAAAAAGATATATTCCGAAGAGTGAGTTATCATTGTCGTTTAATAAAAAAATAGGAATTCATTGTCATCTTTATAATATTGATCTTTCAGAAGAAATATTAAAATATTTACATGATTTTCCAGTTAAATTTGATTTAATATTAACTATTCCTGATGAAAAAAAACGAGATTTATTAATTAATCTATTTAATAAAAAAATAGTAAAAAATTTAAATATACTGAGTATTATCTTAGTACCGAATCGAGGTAGAGATGTAGCTCCATGGTTGATTGAAACAAAAAAATATCAAGATCAGTATGATTTATTTTGTCATATTCATTCTAAAAAAAGCCCACATTTATCATATTCATCTTCATGGCGTAATTATCTTTTTTCTAATTTAATCAAAAAAGAAAGTGTAATTGATATTTTTAATATTTTTGAACAAAATCAAAGTGTAGGTATCATTATTAACGATTTCTATAGTGCGTTGAAACATGGACATATTCAAAATAATATTTCTTTAGCGGGTAATTATAATGAACAAAAATTAATAGATCGACTAATTTATAAGATGGGTTTTTCGACAGAAATGTGTTTAAATGATCAGTTATTTGCTGCAGGAACTATGTTTTGGTATCGTCCAAAAGCTTTGGAGCAATTATTTGTTTTGAATTTATCTTATGAAGATTTTCCTAAGGAACCAATAGGTGTTGGTGGAACTATTGCTCATGCTATTGAACGTTTACCTGTATTTGTATGTGAGCAAAATGGATATAAAGGTTGTGTTTATACAAAATATCCAAGTTAATTTTAAAAATTAAATACTAAGCTAAAGAGAAACTCAATGAAGGTGATAGTTACAGGAAGAGCAGGTTTTGTTAGTTCCACTGTTGTGAGACATATTATTTAACAGACTAATGATGAAGTTTTAGTCATTGATCAATTGACTTATGTGGGGAATTTGGAAGCATTACTGACAACTCTATGTCATAATGTAAATTATTCTCTCAAATAACTTGTCGATGAATGATCTCGTACTATAAAACGGTAAGGCAAGGTCTAGTAAATAAGTGGTTATTGTACTTTGAGACCGTAGAAGTCTATTAAGTACCGCAAAAAAACAGTCCAAAAGGTTAGCTCAAGCAATATAGGTATCTGGATAATTTTTTATATACAACATGTTATAAAGTTGGATTTGAACTTCGTTTCCCGCTCCAAATTTCAAAATTGTTATAAAAACATAGCGAAAATGTTAATCAATAATTAATGGAAAAATAAATATTAAAAATGCGTCAGGAAAGGTATTGATTTTATTGGGGTTTTTATTTTTCTGCTTTCAAATAAAAATACACAAAAAGTTTTTTGTGTATTTTATTCTTTTTTACAGAAAAAAGTGAGATTGTGAACGCTTTAACTATTTAGATAACCAAAGCGATAAAAGCCCAAAATTTTCATCCAAACTAGATTTATCTTCTAACCCTACAAATAGTGGCTAATAAATATTTTTAATCTATTATTTTTGTCACTATTGATTGCTAGAATATAGGTATGCTAATTTTTATTAAAAAATAATTTTACAATTAATTTATTAAGCCCCATTTTCTTGGTAAAAATTTGGAGTAGAATAATGGTATTCACTTTTCTAATTCGTCTTATCTTGGCAGTTTAAACTGTTCTAAAAATAGTAATAAACAATAAACTATATTTCATTTACATTTAGTTAAAGCTTAATTAAAAAAAGTTATACCGATTTTTTAGATAAATTGTTACTCGTTGCAAATCAAAAGGATTATTGAACTTTGTATTTGCGCTTGTCGTTCAACATATGATGTTTGGCTTGGAGGAAAAAATGTATTTATTAGAAATGGCACCAAAGTTTTTATTAGCTTTATTTATTTTACTTATTTATGTGAAATTATCAGGAAAAAGTCAGATTGCACCAATGTCACAGCTTGATCAGGTTGGGAGTATGGTTATTGGTGCGCTAGTCGGGGGCGCATTACTTAGCCCGACTGTATCACCTTGGGAAGCGGCAGGGTTAGTTGCAATTTGGGCTGGTTTGCTTGTTTTAATTCGATTTATCAAATCTAAAAACTCACGTTTACGCGACACAATTGATGGTAAACCAATCCAATTGGTTAAAAATGGTCACTTAATAACGGATAATTTTATCAAAGCAAACTTACCAGTAAGGGATTTTGAAACGTTAGTTAATGTTCAAGGTATTTCTTCATTTGGTGAATTAAAAGAAGTATGGTACGAACTAAATGGTTCTTTAACGGTTATTAAAAAAGGTGAAAAAGATATTGCATTGCTTATTATCGAAAATGGTGGCATTAGCCATGATAACCTTGAGCAACTTGAAAAAGATGAAGATTGGGTTAAACGTGAGATCACCAAACAAGGTTACGAAAAAATAGAAGATATTTTTTGTGCCGAATGGTTTGATAATAAATTAATTATTTACCCTTATGATTCGGTTGTTGAGGGCAAAAAATAGTTATTATTTTCTACATTAAAACGATAACATACTTAAAATGGGGGTAGCCCCCCATTTCTAAGCACAATCAGCTATTAACGAAGTTGGCTATCTTTACTACCTCGACGATTATATAAGCTAAATGCTTTAGCCGTTTGTTTATCGATTTCTTGCTGACAGCTTAAACAGTATTGCACACCTGGTAATGCTTGTCTTCGTGCTTCTGCAATAATATCACCACATTCAACACAAAAATGTGCACTTGCTATGCCGTGATGGAGTTGTCGCCTTGCGTTTGTAATAGCATCGACAATTGTACTATCGATTTGTTGATTAACGGCATCGTCAGACGCCCATCCACTTGCCATAACCAATTCCTCTATAACGAAAATAGTTGTTAAACAAGATGGTGTTTTTTTATTCTTTTTCAAGTAATATGCTTGCTAGTAGCATGACATGCTAATGTGAATGATAAAACCTGTATTAGGCAACAGGCGGGGCGATATTTAAACATTATAAAATCATAAACTTATAAACTCGAGAGGTTATTATGCAGCAATATGAACAAGCAACATTTGCAGGCGGTTGTTTTTGGTGTATGGTAAAACCGTTTGATCAGTATGAAGGCGTGATTAATGTGGTGTCGGGATATACGGGAGGGCATATTGCTAATCCGACTTATCAGCAAGTTTGTGGTGGTAATACTGGACATACCGAAGCAATACAAATCACATTTGATCCTAAAATAATTAGTTATAAAAAACTCCTTGATATCTTTTGGCATCAAATTGATCCCACTGATTCAGAAGGTCAATTTGCTGATAGAGGGAACTCTTATCGTCCTGCTATTTTTTACCATAACGAATTTCAACACAAATTGGCATTGGCATCGAAACAAGCTCTACAAGACAGTGGCCACTTTGATAAGCCAATTCAGGTAGCTATTGAGCCTGCATCTACTTTTTATTTGGCTGAAGATTATCACCAAAATTATTACCTTAAACAACCACAACATTATCATCAATATTACCAATTATCAGGACGATCTCATTTTTTATCTGAGCATTGGTCAAAAAACAAATAGAAGGATGACTTAATCATGCAAAACTACCCACAATACAGTAGTAAACAAAAATGGATCCATTGGTTAACATTAGTATTGATTGTGCTCACCTATTTATTGGTGCAGTTCAAAGTAACGTTATCCCCCTATTTAGGTGGTATGTTTAATATTTATTTATTTCATAAATCATTTGGTGTGCTGATTTTGGGGATAACACTTTGGCGCTTTATCGTCATTAAGCAAGACGGAGTGCCTGATGTGTTACCCAAAACACACAAACGACAACGTATTTTGTCAAAATCGGTACAAGGTTTTATTTATCTTTCACTGATTATTGTGCCTCTTTCTGGTTATTTAATGAGTAGTCGTTCACTGAATTTTTTAGGTGTTATCTCTATTCCTGCTATTGATATGCCAAATAAAGCTTATCAATTATTTCATCAAATTCACCAAGTCAGTGCCTATTTATTGTTAGCTTTACTTATTGTACATATAGTCGGCGCTTTGTTTCATTATGTTTGGATTAAAGATAAAGTATTACAGTCAATGTTAAAACGTAGTTAATCAACATAATTAGAACAAACAACATAATATAAGGTGGCTTATGGATAATACAATGAAAGAAAAAGCGCTATCAGTATTAACACCTATGCAATATCATATTACGCAACGAAATGGTACTGAACCACCCTTTGATAATCAATTTTATGCCAATTATCGGGAGGGTATCTATGTCGATATCGTATCGGGAGAACCACTATTTACTTCGTTAGATAAATTTGATTCAGGCTGTGGCTGGCCAACTTTTTCAAAACCGATAGAAAAGCGCAATATTGTTGAAAAAAAGGATACTAGCTTTGGTATGCGCCGTACCGAGGTTCGATCGGCTGGCGCCGATTCACATCTTGGTCATGTGTTTAATGATGGTCCTAAAGAGCTTGGTGGGCTACGCTATTGCATCAATTCGGCCGCGTTACGATTTATTCCGAAAGATGAACTTGAAGATGCTGGGTATGGACAGTATTTAAAGCTATTTGATAAATCATAAATTAAACCGAATCATCCAATCCTCAAATAAAAATCCTATCATCTTAACAAAGATGATAGGATTGATAAAAACACCGTTAGCTTAGCTTTTCGTTTGAATTTAGTTTGTTTGAACTTAGTTTGTTTGAACTTAGTTTTTTCGCTTAAATAAAATATAACTAATTAATAAAAACACAAAACTTGTGATAAGCGATCCAATCAATGGGTAAATGCCCATTACAATGCTGACTTGGGCAAACAAATTATCGGCAATATAAAACAAGAAACCAAAGCTAATGCCAATGACTACACGAATCCCCATCGACACGCTACGCAGTGGACCAAAAATAAACGATAGGGCTAACAACATCATCACCGCCACTGAAACAGGCTTAATAAGCTTTTTCCAAAACAGTAAATCGTAATATTTGGTATCTTGCCCTGAGCTTTTTAGATATTGTGAATATTGATAAAGCCCAGAGGCTGACAACGAATCAGGATCAAATGCAACAATGCTGAGTTTGTCGGGTGTAATATTGGTTTGCCAAGGAATAGAGACCATATTGACGCCCACCACCTTATTGGGTTCTGTTAGGTCGTTCTTTTCGATTTGTGATAAAGTCCAAGCATTATTTTCATAAACACCATAAGCGGCGTGAGTAATGGATTGTAATTTATTTTGATCGACCGAATAGATATACACATTTGAAATTGAATTATCGTTATTTATATGCCCAATAAATATATAATCATTCCCATCTTTTGCCCAAAGACTGCCTTGCTCAACCATTAGCGAATTACCGTACAGTTTTTCAGAACGCATATTACGCGCAGTTTGTTCACTTACAGGAGCAACCCATTCACCAATTGCCATAGTAATCAATACTAAAGGTATGGCTGTTTTCATTACAGCAAAGGCAATTTTAAAACGGCTAAAGCCAGAGGTTTCCATCACGGTTAGTTCACTATGTGACGCAAGGATTCCCAAGCCAATTAAAGCACCCAATAATGCTGCCATCGGGAAGAACACTTCTAAATCTTTTGGTACCATCAATAGTGTATAAATACCGACAGAAAACGCATCATAATCAACTTTGATTTTTCGAAGTTGATCAATAAAACGGATAATTCCTGATAAGCTGATCAACAAAAAAAGACTAACACCAATGGTGCTTAAAATAGTTTTACCTATGTAACGGTCTAAAATCGAAAACACGCATATCTCCTTAAGATGCCGAATATTTTAAGCGAAGTTTGCGCATAAATAGGCTATCCCAACAATTTAACATTAGTGCTAATAAAAAGTAACCGATATTCAAAATGTAAAACCAAAAATCAGGTTCTAACCGACCTTTACCTGCATTGGCCTTAATCGAACTGGCTGATAAAAAATAAACCAAATAAAGCAACAAAGCAGGAAAAACTTGTGCAAGACGCCCTTGACGAGGATTAGACACACTCAATGGAATAACCAAAAACGCCATCAATGGCACGGAAATAATTAATGTTAATCGCCAATAAAATTCGGCATTGGCTTTAGGCGTATCCATATCGGCAAGCGTCTGTAATCCTAACTGTTGAACATCGACTTTATCGGTATCTTCATTCACATCTAGTGCTTTAGGTTTGATAATGCCTAAATAATTGTGAAAGTTAGAAATCCGAAAATCCTTAAGTTGTGCCGTACCCTCGTAACGGTTAGCATCTTCAAGCGTGATGATTTGATTACCTTCATTATCGTGGCTTGTCTTGCCTTTATTGGCAATAATAATCGAAGGTCGCTGATTGGCTTTGGGATTGATTTGCGCAATAAAAACATTTTCTAAATTATTCTCATTCACATTCCCAATATAAATCATTGAATTGCCATCAGGGGTTTGTTGAAATTGCCCCGCTAACAGCCCAGCTAAACTTGGATTAATTTTCGCATTGGCAAGCAATTGATCTTGCTTAACACTAGACCAAGGACCAAACCACAGTGAGTTCAACGCCGTTAATAGGCAAGTTAAAATACAAAGAAACAGCACCACCTGATAAGTTAAACTCTTTTTAACACCACAAGCATGCATTGCCACCATTTCGCTGTCAGCATAAAGCCGCCCAAAAGTCACCAGCACACCAAGAAATAGGCTTAACGGTAAAATCAGATCCGCCATGTTCGACACACCCAACATCAATAAAGGCATAATCAAATCACGAGGGATAGAACCATCAATCGCATTTGATAAAATTCTAATTAATTTTTGAGAGAAGAAAATAAGCAACAAAATAAATAATATTGCCCCTTGGGTTTTCAGTGTCTCTTTAACTAAATACCGACGAATTATCACATTTTACCTATACATGTTGGTACAAAATTTGGTTATTATAATCTGAATTGCTTCTTTTTAGTTATCTTTTTGTTGCTATCCCATAATGAACCGATAGAATATTCATTATTCCCATCAACCATAAATGGAAACATCATGGAATTTCAAATAAAAAATAGCACTATTATAACCAAACAAAAAACAGAGTGTTTAGTTATTTCAATTGATTCAGGAAAAAGTCAGTCAGATATTGTTAAAGATATCGACAACTTAACTAACGGCCTAGTAAGTCAGCTTATCAAATCAGGCGACATTAGCCACGAATTAGGTAAAACGACGCTATTGTATCAAACTAATAGCGATCTCAAACAAAAACTCCTATTTGTTGGATGTGGTAAAGCCAACGACTTTGGAGTAATGCAAGCCAAAAAAGTGATTCAAGCTGTTATCAAAGAACTGCTTGCCAAAAAAATTAAAAGTATTGCGTGGGACTTGCTAACTGTCAATCAAAACAATAGTCTACAAATTGCTAAACAGCTACCACAAATAGTTAGTGACATAACGTATCGGTTTGATGAATTTAAAACTAGCAAAACGCCGGCGCCAAGCTTAGCAAAAGTGACATTATTAACGGGCAATAAAAGCAATATTGATGAATTAACTCGCAACTTGTTACAGGGTGAAATTATAGCTAATGCCATTACCGCAACCAAGACTATTGCCAACATGCCATCGAACGTTTGTAATGCAAAATATTTAGCCGAACAAGGCAAACAGCTAGGCAAATTACACTCATCGCTCAAAGTCACCTGCCTTGGCGAAAGCGAACTGAAAAAATTAAATATGAATGCCTATTTAGCCGTTGGGCGTGGATCGCAAAACGAATCGATCATGACCATTATTGAATACCAAGGCACCAAAGATAAAAAAGCCCAACCTTATGTCTTAGTTGGTAAAGGGCTAACGTTTGATTCGGGCGGTATATCAATCAAACCTGCTGCCGGCATGGACGAAATGAAATACGACATGTGTGGTGCTGCAACGGTTTATGGTGTTATGCAAGCCGTTGCTGAACTTAAATTACCGATCAATGTTGTAGGTGTTATGGCGGGTTGTGAAAACATGCCTGACGGTAATAGCTACCGCCCTGGTGATATATTAACTACCATGTCAGGCACTACGGTTGAAGTCATCAACACTGATGCCGAAGGGCGGCTTGTATTGTGCGATGCTTTAACCTATGTTGAACGTTATAATCCCAAAACCGTCATCGATATAGCCACCTTAACAGGTGCTTGTATTGTGGCACTTGGTCATCACTATACGGGTGTTATGGGCAATAACGATAAGTTAGTCGCACAATTGATTAGCGCATCACAAAAAGCGGAAGATAAAGCATGGGCACTGCCGATTGACGACCAATTCCAAGAACAGATCAAATCGACATGCGCTGATATTGTTAACGCTGGTGGGCGTGATGGTGGCACAATTACTGCAGCGTGTTTCCTATCTCGTTTTACTGAAAAATATCAATGGGCGCATTTAGATATTGCGGGTACTGCATGGAAATCGGGCGCAAAAAAAGGTGCAACAGGTCGTCCTGTTGCTATGTTGATTCAATACTTACTTGATCAATAACTTGAGTCAGCATTTATGAAAAAAGTGATCTTCTATCTACTTGAAAACCAAACAGAAGCCAACGAATCAGGCATGCTATATTATGAAAAACTCGCATGCCAAAAAATCGTCGAAGCATGGCAAGCTAATTTGCGTGTACAAGTTGCTTGTCAAGATCAAGCACAAGCTGAGCGAATCGACGAATACCTATGGCAACTGAGCACCGACAGTTTTGTACCGCATAACTTAGCTGGCGAAGGTATGAAGGGGGGATCACCAGTCGAAATCAGCTGGCCACAAAAACGTAGCAGCGGTAGTAGGCCGCTGCTAATTAATTTACAAGAACAATTTCCTGAATTTGCCAATGTCTATCGTGATATTATTGATTTTGTGCCTGTTGGCGAGGATTTAAAAGCATTAGCAAGGGTAAGGTATAAATATTATAAAGAAGCTGGATTTAATCTCAAAACTATACCGGTTACTTGTGAATAGGGCGATAAGACGGTGTTTTTTGTCAAAAAACCGTCAGGAAAGTCATTGATTTTATTGAAGTTTTTATTTCATTCTCAAAGAGGCTTTCAGGAGGACGCCAAATCCCTTTCCCCTTTAACATCTATCAACAAAATAACGCATAATTCGATTATCTTTACTTAATTCAGGATGAAAAGCACATACTAAAATATTACCTTGTTGCGCCATAATGCAACGTTGCTGAACAAATGCAAGTTGCGCTACATTTTTTCCTGCCTTGGCAATATAAGGAGCACGAATAAATATCGCAGGAATTTGTTGACCAATCGTTGGTATGTCTAACGTTGTTTCAAAGCTGTTAATTTGCCGCCCAAAACCGTTGCGTTCAACACAAATATCCATTAAATCCAGTAATTCAACCTCGTTATGAGTTGTGCTATTACCGCAAAGTACCAATCCTGCACACGTACCCAAAATACCTTTACCCTGCTCGGCAAATTGTTTTATTGGCTCGACAAGCCCATTTTGTTTGATTAAACGACTAATGGCGGTCGATTCGCCGCCGGGAATAATTAAACCGTTTAGCTTGGTTAATTGTTCAGGGCGTTTAACTAGCGTTGCTTGTACATTGTTGATGCTATTAAGCATTGTTATATGCTCACTGACTGCGCCTTGCAAATTGAGCACTCCAATGTGTTTAATATTGTTATGAGCAGAAGCCATCATTACCAACCTCGATCTTGCATTCTTTCAAACTGAGCAAGTGTACTGATTTCAATCCCTTTCATTGCGTTACCCAAACCTTTTGAAAGCTCGGCTAAACGTGGATAGTCGTCAAAATAGGTGGTCGCTTGTACAATTGCTTTGGCAAACTTTTCAGGATTTTGGGATTTGAATATGCCAGATCCAACAAAAACACCATCAGCACCCAGTTGCATCATCAGTGCTGCATCGGCAGGGGTTGCTATGCCACCAGCGGCAAAATTAACAACAGGAAGTTTTTTTAACTGTTTGATTTGTAATACTAATTCATAAGGAGCACCTATCTCTTTGGCAAAGGTCATTAATTCATCTTTTGATTTATTAGCAACTTGGCGAATTTGTTCGTTGACTTTACGCATATGGCGTACGGCTTCAACAATATTACCTGTGCCGGGTTCGCCTTTGGTGCGTAACATCGATGCGCCTTCACCGATTCGGCGCAACGCTTCGCCCAGATCACGACAACCGCAAACAAATGGCACGGTAAATTCATCTTTAAGCAAATGATACTGTTCATCAGCAGGTGTTAATACTTCACTTTCATCAATATAATCAACGCCCATTGATTCTAAAATACGAGCTTCAACAATGTGTCCAATACGGGCTTTAGCCATAACAGGTATGGTGACTGCTTTCATAACTTGTTCAACAATGGTTGGATCAGCCATTCGTGCAACACCACCCGCGGCACGAATATCCGAGGGAACTCTTTCTAAAGCCATAACTGCAACAGCACCTGCTTGTTCAGCAATTTTGGCTTGTTCTGCGTTAACCACGTCCATAATCACGCCACCTTTTTGCATTTGTGCCATGCCGCGTTTAACGGTTTGTGTGCCTGTTATTTGGTTCATTTTTGCTCCTAATTGAATTGATAATGATGATATTGTTTTAACTGTGTTTACTTTTTTTATTATTCAAAAATTAAGCACAACAAAAAACAGCCAATTGGACTATAATAATGCCATCCAATTTGGTGGGGTGTTAACAAACATTTTTTAAACATCCTTCAAACAACTAATAACACCAGTTAGAGCAAGATCACTATGTGGGATCAACAAAAACTAGCCAACTTGTCTGGCGCGCTTTTTAAGAAAGTAGCACAATTGATTGAAGATTATATTGAGCAAGGCATGCTAATAGCTGGCGAAAGACTACCTTCGGAACGTGAACTGGCAAAAAAACTGTGTATTAATCGCTCAACGGTTGTTCATGCGCTAGATCTGTTAACTGAACGCGGTGTGCTTGTTCGGCGTCAAGGAAGTGGTACTTATGTTAATAATCAAAAATGGGGAATGCAGACATATTCATCGATTCATTGGCGCTTACCTGCACATTTTTATCAAAATAGGCAATCAGTTTATCAACAAAAAGTGACACAAATGCGTATGCAACGAGCA
Organism: Gilliamella sp. Pas-s27; assembly: GCF_009795865.1. NCBI lineage: Bacteria > Pseudomonadati > Pseudomonadota > Gammaproteobacteria > Orbales > Orbaceae > Gilliamella > Gilliamella sp. Pas-s27. Next base: position 22,833 of record NZ_WTEW01000006.1, on the reverse strand, counting down.
GATATTTGTGATCTGGCTAATGGTGATTTGCCAACGTATTTGATACCTAAATTTCAATTACCAAATATGTCGTTAAATGAATTAATTATGCACGAAAAAAACAGCGATATATTACAACTAGGGTTACCATCACTTAAGATGCAAATTGCTATTTACATGCAAAAACAATTTGCGATGCAAGTTGATACTGAGGAGATTTTAATTACATCAGGTACACAACAATCGTTATTTTTGATTACGCAGGGATTGCTTAAACCAGGGGATTCGGTGGGGATTGAGTCGCCATCTTATTTTTATTCGTTGCCACTATTTCAAGCAGCGGGATTGCGTTTATATGGTATTGAGTGCGATAACGAAGGTATCACGCTTGAAAGTCTTGCTAGTTGTGTACAACAACATCACATTAAATGGTTGTTTTTAAATCCTGTTTTTCAAAATCCGATGGGTTTTGTTATGAGCAATGAGCGTAAACAGGCAATATTGGCATTTTGTCGATCACGTTGCATAGGGATTGTTGAAGATGATGCTTATAGTAGTTTAGCTTTTAAGTGTGATTTACCCATATCGCCCATTAAAAAGTTTGAACAGTCTAATCAAGTTATCTATTTAGGGTCGTTATCAAAATATATTGGGCGCAATATTCGTGTTGGCTGGATGGTTGCACCTCGGGATATTATCGAAAACCTAGCCAAAATTCGACAACATATCGATTCTGGGTTAAGCATTTTGCCACAATTATTAGCTCAAGAGTATTTGCAACATCATCATGTAAGTCATCAACAACAATTACGACAAACGTTACAAAGTAAAGCCAAACAGTTGATGCTATGGTTAAAAAGCTATTTTGGTGATCAAATTACCTATCAAGCCCCATTAGGCGGTTTACATTTGTATGCCCATTTACCAGTAAACACAGTAGCGCAAGAATCAACCTTACTTAATCAACTGTTATTAGACGGCGTGATTGTGTCACAAGGTAGCCGTTTTGGCGATAAGCTAGGGTCAATTAGGTTAAGTTATGGGCATTTTGAAAGGTAACTAATATAAAATTTTGTTACATCCGTTTAATATTTGATCTTAATTAAAATTTTTTTAATAATTATTATGTTACAGAGTTATCAACAGGTTTATTCAATACTTATTAAGTCATATAGTGAATAACTGTAGTAAATTTTTTAATAAAATTAATTTTTATGTTGCCATTATCGATAAATTGTTAGTGACCAAAATAAATGGTATTAAAATAATTAATAAACCGTTAATAAATATTAAATGATTAACCAATTATTGAAATTAGTGGCACCTTGTAATTTGTTATTATGTAGTAAAATTTTATTTGCTAATTATTTGATTAATAATAATTATTTTAAATTTGTTTTGTGCGCAATGATAGTTAACTTAATAAGTTTTTTTATTTTAACTCAATTTACAGTACGAGCCTTTAAACAGTGGATTGCTGGTGGTATTTTAACTCGCTATAATTGACCATCATAAGATGATAAATTATAAATAATATTGGAGGCAATTTTGCATCTTTCATCAAAGGCTTTTCGTATTTTAGGGATTATCGCTACGATAGCATCATTAGGGATGTATGTTTCTTATATTCCACAAATCATCGATAATTTAAATGGATTTAAATCGAATCCTACTCAACCGTTAGCCGCAGCTATTAACTGTACTCTTTGGGTCTGTTATGGATTATTAAGAGAAAAGAAGGACTGGCCAATTGCGATAGCTAATTTACCTGGTGTCTTTTTTGGGTTAATTGCCTTTTTTACTGCTCTATAATTTGTGAAATATTATTAAAAGGGCTAATTAGTTATCTGTTTATAGTTTGTTTTATCGGTATTTTTGTTATTAACGACAATCAGATTCTTTTAATAAAATTAAAAAAAGAATTGCTATTTTTAGCAAAATAAAGTTGAAAATAACATAGCTTAATATTTAACCTATAGCAAAAACAATTATTAATTATGATGTTATTGAGTTATTAACAGGTTTGTTAAACAGTTATCAAATTGTACAGTGTATAAATCTAAATCAGGGAGTAATATTATCCAAAAAGTCACAGTTTGGTTGGTGATATAATGATACTAGTCGATTGTTTTGAATATATTAAAGGAAGATACACAGTTGAATGGATAGTTTTATAATGCATTTAATAATTAAAATCACATATAAATATAAAAGGGAAATAAAATGAAAAAATTAATCGGTGTTTTTTTACTTAGTTTGCCAATGTTGGCTACAGCGTCAAATTGTGACGAAATTAGTGCCAAAATTGCCGAAAAAATCAAAAATAACGGTGTTGATCCGGCTCATTTCCAGCTTAAACTTGAATCAGCCGACAGATCAGGACAACAAATAGAAGGCAAAATAGTGGGGTCATGCGATCGAGGTCAACAACATATTGTATATGTTCGTTTAGATGGCGTAACCAAGGAACCATCACAACCACCACAACCAATACAGCAGCAAGAACCAGAACCAGAACAAACAACGCCAGTGCAGAGCGATGAACCAACTACAAATTAACTTCATCACAAATTAATTAAAACCGTTTTTTAAACCAAAATAGGGCATAATGCCCTATTTTAGTTGGTGTTGGATTATAGTAAATCGCTGTAATTTGCTTTGATATCATCACTCCAAACACTGGCTTGTACTTGACCTATGTGTTTTTGCTTTAAAAGCAACATAGTCAAACGTGATTGCCCAATGCCACCGCCGATTGTTTGCAATAAATCGCCATTAATTAATGCTTTATGCCAATCTAATTGTAAGCGATCTTCATCATTAGTTAGTTTTAATTGACGTTTTAATGTTTCGGCATCAACTCGAATTCCCATTGATGAAATTTCAAATGCACTATTTAATATCGGATCCCACACTAAAATGTCGCCATTTAATCCTTTAGAACCCAAATCATTAGCACTACTCCAATCATCATAGTCAGGAGCACGCATATCATGTTTTTCATTATTTGATAATTGACCTCCAATACCGATTAAAAACACAGCGCCAAGCTCTTTGGTTATTGCGTTTTCACGCTCTTTAGGGGATAAATTTGGGTAACGTTTTAGTAACTGCTCGCTGTCAATAAAGGTGATCGATTCAGGTAAAAAACGGGAAATATGATACTGCTGTGACACTACCTTTTCGGTCGCTTTAATGGCGGCATAAATATTTTCAACCGTTTGTTTTAAATAAGTTAAATTGCGATCTTCAGGACGAATCACCTTTTCCCAATCCCACTGATCAACATAAACTGAATGAATGGGCGAAAGCTGATCTTCGTCTGGGCGTAAGGCTTTCATGTTAGCATAAATTCCTTCACCAGCTTGAAAATGGTGAACGCTCAAAATTTTACGCTTCCATTTTGCAAGCGAATGCACTACTTCATATTGTGCATTAGGAATTGCTTTTACCTTAACTTGCACAGCATGTTCAGTGCCAGACAAATTATCTTGAATACCATCACCAACTTGACTTAGCAATGGCGCTTGTACTTCAATTAGTGACAAATGCTCGGCAAGTTGATTGGCAAAAAATTGCTTAACAAAACTGATTCGTTGTTGCTGCTCTTTAAATGATATCGTCATGTTTACGCTCTAGTTATTTATCCTATTTTAGATAAGTAAAGTAAACTAGATGCACAAATTTTGCAAGATGAAGATAAAAAGCAATACATAGTAAAGAAAGTACCTATGTTTGTTATGGTTTTTCACAATATATTGTGGAATTATTTTTATAAAATTATCCCTCAAAACTTGTCAGAAAATCATCGATTTTATTTGATTTTTTATTGATTGTACAAAAAATTGAGTATTTGTTTTTCAATAGCTATACGAGCGTTAACTCCCCCAATATAGCTTAATAAAAAAGCATATTAATAAAATATAATAATTAATCAGAAATACTTAGCTATGATTAATCAAGCTAAAAAGATCATGAAAAAAATAAGCAACATAATGATTTTGATATTCGCTTACTGCAATATTAGCGGCAGTTATCAACAGAAGAAAAACGAGCATTTATTTTATTTTTAGATACCTTAAAATAAATTTAAATGAACTTATTATTGGTAACTGTCCTTTAAATGAGTCTAAATTTATTTAAACCTTTTAAGGTTGATGTGTTTTATTAATTAAAAGTATGATTTTATTAATTATAATAGATATTAATTGCGTCAGTTTCGTCCTATTTAATCAATTCGTGTCTAATTATTAGGAATCTTCTTGAATAAATCCTTAAAATTTGATAGTTTACACGAAAGTATTTTTACATTAAAAACTCATAAAAGAAGGTAACTGTTATGACAATCAAAGTAGGTATTAATGGTTTTGGCCGTATTGGTCGTATTGTTTTCCGTGCTGCTCAAAAACGTTCAGACATTGAAATTGTTGCTATCAACGATTTATTAGATGTTGAATATATGGCTTATATGCTTAAATATGATTCAACTCACGGTCGTTTTGACGGTACTGTTGAAGTTAAAGACGGTAAATTAGTTGTTAACGGTAAAACAATCCGTGTTACTGCTGAACGCGATCCTGCAAACTTAAAATGGAACGAAGTTGGTGTTGATGTTGTTGCTGAAGCAACTGGTTTATTCTTAACTGATGAAACAGCACGTAAACATATTCAAGCTGGTGCTAAAAAAGTTGTTTTAACTGGTCCTTCAAAAGACAGCACTCCTATGTTTGTTATCGGTGTTAATGATAAAGAATATGCTGGTCAAGATATCGTTTCTAACGCATCATGTACAACTAACTGCTTAGCACCGTTAGCTAAAGTTATCAATGATAACTTTGGTATTGTTGAAGCATTGATGACAACTGTTCACGCAACAACAGCAACTCAAAAAACTGTTGATGGTCCATCTCATAAAGATTGGCGTGGTGGTCGTGGTGCAGCTCAAAACATCATCCCTTCATCAACTGGTGCTGCTAAAGCAGTAGGTAAAGTTATTCCTGAATTAAACGGCAAATTAACTGGTATGGCTTTCCGTGTTCCAACTCCAGATGTTTCTGTTGTTGACTTAACTGCTCGTTTAGCTAAACCAGCTAAATACGAAGACATTTGTAAGGCAATCAAAGCAGCTGCTGAAGGTCCAATGAAAGGCGTTCTTGGTTATACTGAAGATGATGTTGTTTCTACTGATTTCTTAGGCGAAGTTTGTACATCTGTATTTGATGCTAAAGCAGGTATCCAATTAAGTGATAACTTTGTAAAACTTGTTTCTTGGTATGATAACGAAGTTGGTTATTCGAATAAAGTATTAGATCTAATTGCAGTTGTTTCTAAAAAATAATTAGCATTTGATTTTGTCTATTTTAAAAGGCGGCTTTAGGGTCGCTTTTTTATTTGAATTTGTTATTTTTTAGGATACAAAAACACCCATTAAAAAATGGGTGTTTTGCTATATGTAAATAAATTATTTAAAGTTTTAATTAAAGAACTACAACTTCAGCTGCAGCCGGTCCACGAGGACTATCTTGGATAGCAAATTCAACTTGTTGTCCTTCAGCTAAGGTTTTGAAACCGTCACCTGAAATAGCAGAAAAATGAACAAATACATCTTTGCTTCCATCTGCAGGGGTAATAAAACCAAAACCTTTACTTTCATTAAACCATTTCACTTGACCTGTTTTTTTATTCATTTACTAGACATCCTAACAATAATTAATAATTAGCCTTTTCGGCCGTTTGGGTTCTAACATTGTATTTATTATGTAGCTAAAAACCATAACAATGTACTTTACATTAATTAAGGTGAATCGTTTCCGTAATTTTTTACTTTGTTACTTACCCAGAACTATTACCGCATAAATTATAATCGAAAGCAAGATGTCGATAACAATTTTTTTACTTAAAATTTGTTTTTTTCTTGGATTTTTATGTAACTATTTATTGATTGATAAATGGGAAATAATTAAATAACTGAATTTTTTTAATGATTTTTTAAATATCGGTTATTTTATAAAATAAAAAAACCATAAATATTAGTTTATGGCTTTTTTAAGGGTTTATTTTTTTATTACTCAGTTTTATTTGTTTTTCGCTCGTTCAAAAGATTCGATTATTTCTTTGCGAGCGGCATCTGCATTTTCCCAACCGTCCACTTTAACCCATTTACCTTTTTCTAAGGCTTTGTATTGTTCAAAAAAGTGTTTGATTTGTGATTTGAGCAATTCTGGTAAATCATCAACATCTTTAATGTGATCGTATTCTTTTGACAGCTTAGTATGTGGTACTGCAACAAGTTTTGCATCTTGGCCTGCTTCGTCTGTCATTTTTAATACACCAACTGGTCGACAACGAATAACTGAGCCCGGTTGTAATGGGTATGGGGTTGGGACTAATACATCAACTGGATCGCCATCTAATGATAATGTGTGATTAATATAACCATAGTTACATGGGTAGAACATTGCTGTTGCCATAAAACGGTCAACAAATACTGCACCTGTGTCTTTGTCAACTTCATATTTAATTGGATCTGCATTAGCTGGAATCTCAATCACAACGTAAATATCATCTGGTAATTCTTTACCTGCTGGTACATTTAAAAGTCCCATTTTTGTATCCTCTATCTAAGTTAATATAGTGTTGTTAATGATAATAAGCGTACAGAATAATGGTTATTCTGTTTCGCTTAATTCTTTTAAGTATTGAAAAATCTGTCTTGCCGTTTTTGCCGGTTTATTTGCTTCTTGTTCTTTTTTTGCTAAACGAGCTAAGGTGCGTAGCTGTTGACGATCGGCTGTAGGATATAAGCCTATAATGGTTTCGGCATCACCAGTTGTAATCAGCTCATCGCGTAGCTTTTCGAGTTTGTGGAATAGAGCAATTTGCTGATTGTGACGATTTTTGAGTTTATCAAGTGCTTGGCTAATAGGATCGATATCCCGGTTACGTAGTAGTTTGCCAATATATTGAATTTGCCTGCGATATCCTTCTTTTTTTATTTTTTGTGCAAGTTCAATTGCATAAATAAGATCTTCATCAAGAGGGATTTTTTCAAGTTCATTTTTGCTTAACTTGACAAGTTCGATACCTAATTTTTTTAGCGCTTCAGCATCGCGTTTGATTTCACTTTTACTGACGTAGATAATTTCGTCATCTTCAATGTCAATAGAAAAGTTGGGTTCTAGGTTTGTCTCTTGGTTTTGGTTCATGTTATTTCTTTTGTTAACTAATGTTCAATTCTGGCTTATTATAACGTATCACTAGCAGATTTGTAGAAAATAATAAAATGAGTATTGAACAGATTAAAAAAGAAGCGATAAATCAAAAAGAAAATTTATCGGCTATTGTTGATAATGCTATAAAACAAGCAAAATTAAGAGTCGATGCCGTTGAGGTGTCAATAAATCAATCAACAGGTATTAGTGTTAGCACACGTATGGGCGAAACCGAAAATGTTGAATTTAATAGCGATGGCGCTTTGTCTATTACGGTTTATCAAGATCAACGTAAAGGTAGTGCATCAACAAATGATTTATCTCCTCAAGCTATTTTACAGACGATAGATATGGCAATTAGTATCATGCAATACACTTCACCCGATCCATGTTCTGGTTTGGGCGATGTAAGTCAAATGGCATTTGATCCACCTGATTTAGATTTATTTTATCCTAGTGATTTGAATGTCGATAATGCCATTGAGCAAGCCAAACAAGCTGAATTAGCAGCGCTAAATCATTCAAAATTAGTGAATAGTGATGGTGGTTATTTTAGTAGCCGCTATGGGGTTTATGTGTATGGTAATAGTCTAGGAATGCTACAAGGTTATTGTGCAAGTTCTCATTCACTTTCATGTTCAGTTATTGCTGAGCAAGCAGGGCAGATGGAAAGTAATTATGCATATAGCTCATCGCGTGATTTTAATGAATTGAAACTAGCTGAAACAGTTGGCATTGAAGCGGCAGATAGGGCTATTTCTCATTTGGGAGCGAAGCAAATTGCAACAATGCAAGCTCCAGTGTTATTTAGTGCTGAAGTTGCTGTTGGGCTTATTCGGCATTTAGTGGGAGCCATAAGTGGTGGTGCTATTTATCGAAAATCTTCGTTTTTATTAGATAGTATTGGACAAACTATTTTTCCTGAATGGCTCACCATTTATGAAGATCCTTATATTCTAAAAGGTGTTGGTTCTTCGCCTTTTGATAGCGAGGGGACAAAAACCGTGCAGCGTAATATTGTTGAGCAAGGTGTACTGCAAACTTATTTACTAGGTAATTATTCTGCACGTAAGTTAGGCTTAACATCAACAGGGCATGCTGGAGGTATTCACAATTGGTCTATATCACCAAGCCAAGATAATGTGAGTTTTGATAATATGCTTAAAAAACTGGATAAGGGTATTTTGGTGACTTCATTGATGGGGCAAGGTGTTAATAGTGTGACGGGCGATTATTCACGTGGAGCTACTGGATTTTGGGTTGAAAATGGAAAGATTCAATATCCTATTAGTGAAATTACTATTGCTAGTAATCTTAAAGACATGTATAAAAATATTGTTGCAATAGGTAATGATGTTGAAACAAGAACTAGCATTCGATGTGGTTCTATTTTGGTCGATAATATGAGTATAGCTGGGAAATAAGGATCAGTATGGGTAGGTTTTTACACGGTATTTTTTTTCAAAAAATAACTTCTTGGATGCCAGGGCTAAGTAGTTTATTACAATATAAGCGAGAATATTTTACTTTTGACCTTAAAGCTGGGTTATCGGTTGCTGCCGTTTCGTTACCTGTATCCATTGCTTATGCTGAATTGACGGGAGTTGGTGCAATAGCGGGGCTATATTCAACCATTTTACCTTTAATTGTGTATGCGCTTTTTGGATCTTCTAAACAACTGATTGTTGGACCTGATACAGCAACTTGTGCGGTGGTCGCTGCTGTTGTTTTCCCGTTAGCAGCAAATGATCCTGTATTGCGTTGGCAATTAGTTATTATATTAACAATTATGATCGGTATTTGGTGCATCATTGCAGGGAAGTTGCATCTTGGTGCGTTGGCTGACTTGCTTAGTCAGCCTATTTTAATTGGTTTGCTTAATGGTATTTCAATTACTATTATGGTTGATCAATTAGCTAAAACATTGGGATTTCGTTATGATTATTCTTATTTGATTGAACGAATTGTTTATTTTCCATTTAAAATATCCCAAATTCATATAGGAACAGCACTTGTTTCACTTTTTACTTTATTAATTTTAGTTGGTTTAAAGCGATTAAAACCACTATATCCAGCCCCGTTATTAGCTGTCATTGTGATGACGATGTTTTCATGGTTGTTTAATTTCGAACATTTTAATATTCGTATTATTGGCAATATTAGTAATGATTTTATTCCTGCTGAGTCATGGCTCGATTTTGATAAAGGTCTAATGCGCGATTTAGTTGTACCTTCGCTTAATATTGCTATCATTTGTTTTGTTAGTATGATGATAACAGTACGCAGTTTTGCATCCAAAAATAATTATGAAACAAATGCTGATGTTGAATTTAAGGCGTTAGGTATTGCTAATATTGTAGCTGGTCTATCGCAAGGTTTTGTAGTTAGTGGTACATCATCAAGAACTGCTGTCAATGATGCCAATGGTGGTAAAACGCAACTAGTTTCGATTATTGCCGCAATCTTAATTGGTTTTGTGGTAATGTTTTTTCTTTCTCCCTTACAGTATATTCCAACTTGTGTATTAGGGGTGATTTTAATTTATTCTTCAATTTCGTTAATTAATTTTCAAACAATTATTCGTTTTTTCAAGTTTGATCGCGATGCCTTTTATTTAAGTTTAATAACACTAGTTTCTGTGCTTATTATTGGTATTATTCCCGGCATGGCACTAGCGGTGTTACTTGGGCTATTTTTGTTTTTACGACGTGTTTTTAGACCGAAAGATCAGCTGCTAGGTGTTGATGAAAGTGGTCGCATTCATTCAATTGGTCAAGATGTAAAACCCATTGGTAATACCATGATTTACCGATTCAATTCTCCGTTGACTTATTTTAATATTGCCTATTTTAAGCGAAGAATTATTAGTTATATTGATGAAGCTGAAGAGCCAATAAATTATGTGATAGTTGATGCGATTCCTTGTTTTACTTACAAAGATGTCAGTGTGTTGTCGGGGATTGAGGAGTTAGTAAAGTCTTTAAAAGTAAGAAATATCATTTTAATTTTATCAGGTCGTCGAAAAACGCTTAAAAACTGGTTTAAACAAATGAATATAAAGCTTGATGATGAGCATATTGAATTTGCTTATGACCTTTATTTTGCGGTTAGATTAGTTCAAAGCAAGGAACATATGGATAACAAAGATGATGAGGAATTAATTTAGTCATCATTGCTAGTGATAAAATTATAAAGGGGATTTTTCTAAGTAATTTGGATTTCGAGATATAAACCAATATTAATATAGACAATCCCCTATAAATTTAAGTAGAATACTAGATCATTTTAAATAAGTATTTTAGTAAACAATATTAGAGGTAAAAATGGCACGTGTAACTGTTCAAGATGCAGTAGAAAAAATTGGTAATCGCTTTGATCTCGTCATTGTAGCAGCAAGACGCGCTCGTCAACTACAAGTTGAAAATAAATCACCACTTATTCCTGAAGAAAACGATAAAGAAACCGTTATTGCTTTACGCGAAATTGAATATGGGCTTGTTAACAAACAAATCCTTGATGTTGCTGATTTCCAAACACGCCAAGATGAAGAAGCTGAAGTACGTGCAACACTTCATGAATCGATTCTTCTAGAAAACACACCATCGTACGAATAAACTGTAGTTTTACAGGAATTGCTCATGGAGTATTTTGATAGCTTAAAAGAGCTTGTTGCATCTTATCTTCCATCTAAACAAGTCGAATTGATTCAAGATGCTTATCTTTTTGCTAAAAATGCCCATGAAGGGCAATTCCGATGTAGTGGTGAACCTTATATCACTCATCCCGTTGCTGTTGCAACATATTTAGCAGATATGCGGCTTGATTATGAAACAATTATTGCTGCACTTTTACATGATACCATCGAAGATACCCCGGTTACCTTCCAAGATATTACAAATAAATTTGGTAAACATGTTGCTATTTTAGTTGAAGGTGTTTCTAAACTTGATAAATTAAAATTTCGTAATCGACAAGAAGCTCAAGCTGAAAATTTTAGGAAAATGGTTCTTGCCATGACCGAAGATGTGCGTGTTATTTTAATTAAACTTGCTGATCGCACTCATAATATGCGCACGCTAGGGGCATTAAGACCAGATAAACGCCGTCGTATAGCAAAAGAAACATTAGAAATTTATGCTCCACTAGCCCATCGTTTAGGTATTCATCATATAAAAACCGAACTTGAAGTTTTGGGTTTTACAGCAATGCATCCAAATCGAGCCAAAGTACTTGAAAAGGTAGTAAAAGTTGCACGAAATACAAGAAAAGAACTTATTCAACAAATTTTATCTGAAATCAGAAATCGCTTGGCTGAAGCTGGTATAGATGCCGAAGTTGAAGGATTAGAAAAAAATATTTATGTCATTTATCAAAAAATGCAAATGCGAGAGCAACATTTTCACTCTATAATGGACATCTATATTTTTAGAATCGTAGTTAAAAATGTAGATGCTTGTTATCGTGTCCTTGGTCTTGTGCATAATTTATATAAGCCACGACTTAATCGTTTTAAAGATTATATTGCGATTCCAAAAGCGAATGGTTATCAGTCATTACATTCATCATTAATTGGACCACATGGCACACCTGTCGAAGTGCAAATTCGTACCGAAGATATGGAGCAAATGGCAGAAATGGGCGTAGCCGCACATTGGGTATATAATGAAACTGATGAATTAAACAACACAACTGCACAAATCAAAGCACAACGTTGGATGCAAAGTCTGTTAGAACTACAACAAAGTGTAGGAAATTCTTTCGAATTTATTGAAAACGTAAAATCAGACTTATTTCCTAAAGAAATTTATGTTTTTACTCCTAAAGGACGTATTGTTCAGCTACCCGAAGGTGCAACAGCTGTTGACCTTGCTTATGCAGTGCACTCTGATATCGGTTATCAATGTATTGGTGCGCTTGTTGATCGTAAGCCTTACCCACTATCACAACCGTTAAGCAGTGGGCAAACGGTTGAAATTATCACCTCGCCAGAAGGGCGTCCTAATGCAAATTGGTTAAATTTTGTAGTTAGCGCTAAAGCGAAGTCTCGCATTCGTCAAGCACTTAAAACATTAAAACGTGAAGATGCTATTGAATTGGGTCGACGCTTACTCAATCTTTCGTTAGTTAAATCAGGCGGTATTAATGCTTTATCACCAAATCAAAAATCTAGAGTGATTGAATTAGCTAAACAATCCACTTTTGATGATGTTTTGGTTGAAATTGGACTCGGTAATATTATGAGTCATTTTATTGTCAAAGGCTTAGAGCATAAAGGGTTATTACAAAGTAAATCAGAACCAAATAAAACACTGGTTATTACTGGTAGCGAAGGTGTTTTAGTTACGTTTTCTAAGTGTTGTCATCCTCTTCCTAATGATCCTATTATTGGGCATGTCAGTCCAGAAAAGGGCTTAACTGTGCATCATGAATCCTGTCGAAATATTGTTGGTTATCAAAAGAATCCAGAAAAATATATATCACTGAAATGGGCATCTGACATATCTCAACGGTTTGTTGCTGAAATTTGGCTTGATATTCTAAACACTCAAGGCTCTTTGGCGCACATTCTTTCAATTATTAATGATGAAAATACTCGCCTGCAATGGTTGAATACCGAAGAAAAAGATAGACAAATTTATACAGTTATATTGCAAATAGAAGTAAAAAATACACAACAACTTAATGAATTAATTCGTAAAATGTCATTACAACCAGATGTAGTGAGTGTTACACGAAATATAAATTAGTCATTATGATAAATCGTTTTCTTGATCATTTACCGTTGATAAAACTAACAGGAATTGGTGCAAATTTAGAAAAAAAATTCAATACATTAGGTATTTATACCGCTAAAGATCTATTATTGCATTTCCCCTTGCGTTATGAAGATCGCACTTCATCTTGTGCCATTGGCGATGCCACTATTGGTGAATTTACTACAATAGAAGGCGTGATTATCAAAAGCGAACTCACATTTAATCGGCGGCAAATGCTCATTTGTTATGTTCAAGATGATTCAGGTATTGCTATATTGCGATTTATGCATTTTACTGCAGGTATGAAAGCGTCGTTAATTAAAGGAAAATGGATTAGCGCTTATGGCGAAATAAAACACGGCAAAAATCACCTTGAAATTATTCACCCACAATTTAAACTCAAAACTCATCAAAATGACAAAAGCGCCAGTTTAGATGGTGAACAGGAAAGATATACACCTATTTATTCAACGACTTATGGACTATCTCAAAATGTGATTCGACGATCAATAATGACGGCATTACTGTTTTTGAAAAACAATCCCCCAGACGAGATTTTACCACCGCAGCTAGCTTGTCGTTTTTTGTCAGCATTAGATTGTTTAAATATTATTCACAACCCACCGATTGATACCCAAATTTCGCAGTTAGAATCAGGTGAACACCCAGCTATTAAACGACTTATCTTTGAAGAATTGATTGCTTATCATTTAAGTATGTTGATGATAAAAACACATAACCAAAATCAGCAATCACATCAATTTTATCCAACCCAATGCTTAATTAAACCATTTTTATCATCATTACCTTTTAAGCCGACCGGTGCTCAGCAACGTGTTGTGCAAGATATCTATCAAGATATGACCAAAACTGCGCCCATGATGCGATTAATTCAAGGTGATGTAGGTTCTGGAAAAACATTAGTTGCAGCTTTAGCTGCACTAAATGCGATTGAAAACGGTAACCAAGTGGTATTAATGGCACCCACCGAAATATTAGCCGAACAGCATTATAACAATTTTAATAGTTGGTTTACTCCATTAGGAATTAGTGTTGACTGGTTATCAGGGCGATTAACTGCCAAAAATAAACAGCAGCGTTATGATCGTGTTAAAAATGGTGAAATCACCATGTTAATTGGTACGCATGCGGTTTTTGTAGATAAAGTTGAGTTTGCTTCGTTAGGTTTAGTCATTATTGATGAACAGCATCGCTTTGGTGTTAACCAGCGACTAAGTCTTTGGGAGAAGGGTATTAAAGGTCATCTTCATCCACATCAATTAATTATGACCGCAACACCTATTCCTAGAACACTAGCTATGACAGTGTATGCAGATTTAGATGTTTCTATTATTGATGAATTGCCACCAGGGCGAACCCCCATTACTACAGTTGTCATACCTAATACTCGTCGTGATGAAATTATTGAACGTGTCAATCAAGCTTGCCTCGATAACCGCCAAGTTTATTGGGTTTGTACATTGGTTGAAGAGTCCGAAATACTTGATGCCCAAGCAGCTGAAATACTTGTAGAAGAATTACAACAAAGATTACCACATCTTAATATTGCTTTAGTGCACGGTAAAATGAAATCTGATTTAAAACAATCAGTCATGCAAGACTTTAAAGCAGGAATAATTCAACTACTTGTTGCCACAACGGTTATTGAAGTAGGTGTTGATGTGCCTAATGCTAGTTTAATGATTATCGAAAATGCCGAGCGATTAGGTTTAGCTCAATTACATCAACTGCGAGGACGCGTTGGGCGAGGAACGGCGGTATCTCATTGTGTACTTATGTATCAAGCCCCTTTAAGCAAAGTTGCTCAAGCTCGTATGAAAGTTATGCGTGAAAGTAATGATGGTTTTGTTATTGCGCAAAAAGACCTTGAACTTCGTGGGGGTGGCGAAATTTTAGGAACACGGCAAATGGGATTGGCTAATTTTAAAGTTGTTGATCTAATTCGAGATCAACATTTGATTAGTGAAGTACAACAAGCCTCTTATGATATCCAAAAAAATCACCCACAAAGCGCAGCACAACTAGTTGATTGTTGGTTGCCAAATCGTGAAAAGTATATTAATGCTTGATGAATAAGATTAATTTGAATTGGCGTGTGGATGGTAAAATTATTATTTGAACCATCCACATGTTAAAATCGAATAACTACATTAGCGGATTATAAGAATGAGCGATACGGCAACTCTGGCTCATCGATAAAAATATCTCTAAAACCACGATAATGTTGATAATGCATTTTATGCTTATCGGTTGGATAAGTATATTTACCACCAACTTGCCAGAAGAAAGGGGTAAATTTATAATCAAGACGATCTTTTTTCATTTTCCATAAAACTTCAATTTCACGAGGATCGCTTTGGAAGTTTGCCCAAATATCATGGTGGAAAGGGATCACAACTTGAGTATTAAGTGATTCAGCTGCTCGTAAAATATCGGCTGATGTCATTTTGTCGGTCACACCACGAGGATTTTCACCATAAGATAACAGTGCTACATCAATTTTGTAATCATTACCATGTTTGGCATAATAATTAGAATAGTGGGAATCACCAGAGTGATATAGTGAACCGCCTGATGTTTCAAATAAATAGTTGACTGCTCTATCATTCATACCATCTAAAATAGACTTATCGGTTGATGATACGCCTTTTGGTAAGGTCACTAACGATGTTCTATCAAAAGAGTCTAAGACACGAATAGTAATATCACCTACTTCAATCGTTTCGCCTACTTTAGCAACAATACATCGTTCTTCAGGTACGCCCCAACTTTTCCATAATTCTACACAAGCTTTTGGACCAATAAATTTTACTTTTGATGAACAGTTTTGGATAACCGCAGCAGCAACATTGACATCGATATGATCAGCGTGATCATGTGTTGCCATTACTGCATCGATTTCTTTAATTGCAAAAGGATCAAGAACAAATGGACTGGTTCTTAAGTTAGGCTGTAATTCTCGGACTCCTCCCATTCGCATCATTTGGTGCTGTTTGTTCATTAATGGATTTGCGTGAGTTTTTTTACCTGTACCACACCAAAAATCAACAGAAATATTGGTATTACCTGCTGATTTTAACCAAATACCTGTACAAGCAAGCCACCACATGGTAAATGTATTGGGTTTAACCTCTGTCGTTTCGATCTCCTCATTAAGCCAAGTTCCCCATTCAGGAAATGTATTTAATATCCACGATTCACGGGTAATTTCATTCACTTTACTCATACTTTGTTCCTTTTACAATTTAATAGTTAGACTAAAATAACTTCAACGCCTTGCTCCTTAATGCATTCGATCACGTCCTTATTAGCTTGTTTTCCGGTAATTAAAATATCAATTTTATTTACTGGACAAAAAAGCATGCCTGAATTAGCTTTAGTATCAATTTTCGAACTGTCTACTACTACAACTAGCTTTTCGACTTGTTCAAGTATTTGCTGTTCTGCAACAGCACCTAAAATTTCGTTTTTATATAAACCTATTGGCGTTAAGGTTTTTCCACTGGTAAACATCCATTTGCCCGCATAAGAATCAGTAATACTGGCAATCGGATTAAGAATAATATTTTGTGTTTTGTTGTATAACCCTCCCATAATGATGACATTTTCATGATCATGTTCAATCAAATAACAGGCGAGTGGAAAGTAGTTAGTAATAATTGAAACATTCTTACCACATAATTCGCGTCCTAATAAAAATGCCGTTGAACCACAGTTGATAACAATATTTTCGTCACTATTACACAGTTTTGCAGCACGAATCGCAATACGGGCTTTTTCGTGATAGTGATCGGTATTATTGTTGTCAATGGGTGCCCAGATTGGTTTTACTTCTTCTAATCGCATAATGCCATTACGAACTTTTTTAACACGTCCTTCCTGATCGAGCTTAGTAATATCTCGCCTTGCAGTGGCTGGTGATATAGCAAAGTTTGTGATTAAGTCCGTTACTTTAACCATACCTTTTTCGTTTACTAATGCCACCATTTCATTATGCCGTGCGATTTCGTTCATTATTTCCTCTTACAACATAAAATGATTAAATTTGATTATTTTGATGATAATTTTCATTTGTATTGTTGTCAATTATTATAATTTTAACTTTCAGTATTTTGTTATTTAATATATTGATAATAATAATTTTAATTTTATTTTTTGCTTGTGGTTTTTTATCAGGTTGTGATCTGTGTCACAGATGCTATGTTGATTTTATGAAAATAGTGATCTTTATCAAAGTAATCATAAATAATCATTGAATGATTTATTTTGATTGTGGAATATAACAAATATTATTAATGAGCGATGAAGAATAACGTAAAGTAATCGGCTGTTTTAACCATTACTTTACAGTTCGTAAAAAAACTTGATGGAAGACATTTAAATGAAACTAAATATTAGGGATGAGTGTTGTTAGAGCAATGAAAATGTCAATAACTAATGAGAGGGACATATGGAAGTAATTTATAACGTATTTTATATTTTTTATAGTCAAGTGATGACAAAAGCACCTTTGTTACTTGGTTTGGTAACAATGCTTGGTTATTGTCTGTTACGTAAAGATCTAACTACCGTGTTGAAAGGTACAATTAAAACCATTGTCGGATTTATGTTATTGCAGGTTGGTTCGGGTGTTTTGGTATCAACATTTAAACCTGTTATTGCCAAACTGGCCGAATATCATGGTATTAAAGGTTCAATTATTGATACTTATGCATCAATGGTAGCGGTTGAAAACGGCATGGGTGAGCACTATTCATGGGTAGGTTATGCGGTTTTACTTGCTTTAGCTATCAACATTTTATTAGTTATTTTTCGACGCCTAACAGGTATTCGAACTATTATGTTAACTGGCCATATTATGTTTCAACAGGTTGGTTTAATTGCTCTATTTTACTTCCTTTTTGGCTACAGTATGTGGGAAACCATCATCTATTCGGCTATTATCACTGCGCTTTATTGGGGAATATTTTCTAATATGATGTTCAAACCAACCGAAGCGGTAACTGGTGGAGCAGGCTTTTCAATTGGTCACCAACAACAACTTGGTTCTTGGATTGCGGTTAAATTAGCGCCAAAATTAGGTGATAAAAACGATACAGTTGATAATCTAAAATTACCAAAGTGGTTACATATTTTTCATGATAGTATTGCTGCAACCACGATCGTGATGACTATATTTTTCGGTATCATATTACTTTCCTTTGGATTAGATAATTTACAAACAATGGCGGGTTCTACCCATTGGACCATCTACATATTTGAAACAGGACTTAAGTTTGCTGTCGCAATTCAAGTTATTGTTGGTGGTGTACGTATGTTTGTTGCTGAGTTATCAGAAGCTTTCAAAGGTATTTCAGAAAAATTGATTCCTAACGCGGTATTAGCCATTGATTGTGCAGCAATTTATGCCTTTTCACCCAATGCGATGGTATTTGGTTTTATTTGGGGAGCATTAGGTCAATTCTTAGCGATTGCTTTACTGCTTATCTTTAAATCGCCAATCATGATTATT
Organism: Gilliamella sp. Pas-s27; assembly: GCF_009795865.1. Lineage (NCBI taxonomy): Bacteria > Pseudomonadati > Pseudomonadota > Gammaproteobacteria > Orbales > Orbaceae > Gilliamella > Gilliamella sp. Pas-s27. The sequence goes on along the minus strand of NZ_WTEW01000006.1, from coordinate 4,354 downwards.
CCTGGATTTATACCAATGTTCTTCTCGAATGCGACTATTGGGGTATTTGCTAACCATTTTGGTGGTTGGAAAGCGGTAATGAAAATCTGTTTTGTTATGGGCATGATAGAAGTATTGGGCTCTGCTTGGGTGATTGATATTTTTGCTCAAAATGGCACTCCAATTGATTCATGGATGGGAATGGCTGATTGGGCGATTTTATTCCCACCAATTTTACAAGGTTTATCTATTTCGCACTTATTCATCTATGTACTTATTGCGTTAGCCTTGGTTTATATGTTCTTTGCAGCTAAACAGCTACGTCAAGAAGAAGCTGATTCTAACAATCAACCTGATGAAGTGAACGACAAACAGCAAGATATTAACGAATCTGTACTTGAAAAAATGGACGAAGTGGCTGTGAGTGAAGGTCGTCCTATCCGAATTTTAGCAGTATGTGGTAGTGGTCAAGGTTCATCAATGATGATGAAAATGAAGATCGCCAATTATCTAAATAAAAAAGGTATCCCAAACGAAATGGATTCTTGTGCTGTGACTGATTATAAATCACGCTTGCCAAATGTCGATATTATCGTCGCTTCTAAACATCTTATTCACGAAATCGAGGTTAATGAAGGTCAACATGCATTAGGTGTGCAAAATATGCTAAACCCGCAAACCTTTGGTGATGAACTTATAAAATTGATTGAACAAGTGCTTTTAAAATAGATTTTAAATACTAAGGGGTACAACATGGCTTTAAAAGAATCATTAATTGAAAACAATTCTATTTTACTCAAAGCGGAGGCATCAAACTGGCAAGAAGCAGTCAAATTAGGCACTGACATGTTAGTGGCTTCTAAAGCAATAGAACCTTCTTATTACGATGCTATTATCCGTTGCGTCAAAACAATGGGTCCTTACATTATTATTGCACCAAACTTTGCCATGCCTCACGCAAGACCTGAAGATGGTGTAAATCGTACGGCTTTTGCTTTGGTGACTTTAAAAAATCCTGTCTATTTTGATGGTGAAGATGAGCCTGTTGATGTCTTAGTGACATTAGCGGGTAGTACGTCTGATCAGCATATGGAAGGATTAATGGAAGTCACGCAAATTTTAGATGATGAAAATAGTGAAACAGGGGTTGATCTTGATAAATTAAGACGTTGTAACACCAAAGAAGATGTTTATGCCGTTATCGATCAGGCATTAAATGGAGGTTGAATTATGTACCAAGCTTTAAAAGAACGTGTTTTAAACGCTAATTTATTACTACCCCAATATAATTTAGTCACTTTCACTTGGGGTAATGTATCTGAAATCGATCGCGATAAAGGCCTTATTGCCATTAAACCTTCTGGCGTTGAATATACTAATATGAAAATAGATGACATTGTGGTTGTTTCACTAACGGGAGATATTGTAGAAGGACAATTAAATCCTTCAAGTGATACCGCAACACATATTGAATTGTATAAAGCATTTCCACAAATTGGTGGTATTGTACACACGCATTCTCGTTATGCAACCATTTGGGCTCAAGCTGAGTTAGATATTCCAGCATTAGGTACTACTCATGCTGATTACTTTTATGGTGATGTGCCTTGTACTCGTGAACTAACCAATAGTGAAATTGCAACTGATTACGAAAAAAATACGGGATTAGTAATAATAGAAGAATTCAAACGTCGAGGTTTAGATCCTGTTGCTATGCCTGGCGCTATCATATCAGGCCATGCACCATTTTGTTGGGGTAAAAACGCCTTAGATGCGGTGCATAATGCTGTAGTACTTGAAGAAGTAGCAATGATGGCGCTTTCAACTCGGCAACTTAATCAAACAATCAAAATTCAACAAACATTATCTGACAAGCACTATTTTCGTAAACATGGCGCAAATGCTTATTACGGTCAAAAATAACAAATATTAAGGAGAACAACATGACAGCACCTAAATTACAAATAGCATTAGATCAAACTGAATTAGCATCAGCATTAGATGTGGCGAAAAATGTAGCAGGATTTGTTGATATCATTGAAGTTGGTACTATTCTTGCGTTTGGAGCCGGTATACAAAGTGTAAAACGGTTAAGGGAGCTCTATCCAAATCATATTTTAGTGTGTGATTTAAAAACCACTGACGGTGGGGCGATATTGGCAAAAATGGCGTTTTCAGCTGGTGCAAATTGGTTAACCGTATCAGCCGCAGCTCACATTGCAACTGTAGAAGCGTGTAAAAAAGTGGCTGATGAATTTAACGGTGAAATTCAAATCGAATTATATGGTCATTGGACTTTAGATGATGCCAAAGCTTGGCGAAAGCTTGGTATTAAGCAAGCCATATATCATCGTTCTCGTGATGCTGAATTAGCTGGTATTGGTTGGGGTGAGGATGATATAACCAAAATGCGTCAATTGTCTGATCTAGGACTTGAACTATCAATTACTGGTGGAATTGTACCAGAAGATATCCATTTATTTGCTGGCATAAAAACCAAAGCCTTTATTGCCGGTCGTGCACTTGCTAATGAAAACGGCCAAAAAACGGCGCAAGCATTAAGAGAGCAGATCGCAAAATATTGGTAAAAACCGCATGCAGCTAAACAAATCAGCTGCATGGTTTCTTTTCATATAAAAAATGGATTATCACCATGTTGCAAAGTAAAGATATATCAAAAACATTGTATCAAATCAAAAATACTCCTCGTATTGGTATTTATGAAAAAGCCTTACCTAACGAGTTATCATGGCAAGATAAATTACAAGTAACTAAAAAGTTAGGATTTGATTTTATCGAAATTTCGGTCGACGAATCAAATGAGCGTCGTGCTAGATTAGATTGGTCTGATGATGAGATCTATTCACTTAGGCATCAATGCGAAAAAATTGGAATTCCACTACATTCTATGTGCCTAAGTGCACATCGTAAATATCCATTTGGTTCAGCCAATAATGATATCCGTAATGAAGCCAAAATCATTATGGACAAAGCCATTACGCTAGCTTACAAGTTAGGAATAAGAGTGATCCAACTTGCTGGCTATGATGTTTACTATGAACCAGCCGACTTACAAACACATCAGCGCTTTATTCAAGGTATGCAGTGGGCAGTTAAGCAAGCTGAGCGAGCAGGGGTGATGTTAGCGGTTGAAATTATGGATACGCCTTATCTCAACAGTTTAAGCAAATTCGAGATCCTCAAAAAAAATATCGATTCACCTTACTTTATGGCTTACCCCGATGTAGGTAATATTACTGGTTGGAATTATGATACTTGCACCGAACTTAAGTTAAGTCGTGATCATATTGTCCAAATTCATCTAAAAGACACATTCAAAGTTAAAGTCGATTATTCTGGGCAATTTAGGGATCTAGTCATTGGTGAAGGCGAAGTCGATTTTACCGCTATTTTTGAAACACTTCGCACCATGAATTATGTTGCACCATTGGTAATTGAAATGTGGGCAAAGGATGAAAAATGGCAAGACAACATAATTATCGCCCAAAATCGTCTAAAAGCAATTGCTGAAAAAGTAAATTATCCTTTATTTACAAAATATTAACTTTAATAAAAATCAATAATAAATTCACCATCTATAATTAAAAATACCTCATGCTCCACTAATATAATTTAGCGGTGGAGTATAATGTTATTTTTTGTATAATTATTTAATAAAACAATGATTTTTTGCATTCAATGATCAAAAATTATTAATATTAAAAAAGTGATGGTTAAAAAATAGTTAAATTTTGCCCTGAAATATTCTATACTCTATACCTTATTTAGATTATCTATTAGTTAACTATATTAGATAACTAAAAGTGATTACAACAAACTAAAGGTATTATTCTTTATTTCAATTAAATCAATAAGTAAGGAAGGGAAAACATGGCAAATGAGTTTGACCGTTTGGTTGACAAGTTAGGTGAGGGATTGGTTAATGGGTTAATTGATGGGTTGAAAAGTGTGAGTCATAATCGTTATACCTTAACCGTTGAGGGGCTGGGTTCACCGGTGTCGGTGTTGCAGGTTAAAGGCGATGAGCCACTCAATCAACCCTGGCATTATACGATAACCTTCACCAGTCCTGATAAAGCCCTGTCCCTTGATTCCCTCCTTAACCAACATGCCACTTTCTCATTTAATCCAGTTATCAATAAGCCCTTAAGCACCGCCATACGCTCATTAAGTGATTTACCCACGGTCAGTGATGCTCGCAGACTTCATGGGGTGATTACGGCCTTTAGTCAGCTATCGGTCAGTAAAGAGCAAGCGCATTATGAAGTGGTTTTATCATCTCGTTTAGCGTTGTTAGCGTTGGAAAAGCAGTGTGCGATTTATCAAAACCAAAGCGTGGTCAGTGTGGTGGAAT
>NZ_WTEW01000069.1:0-2049 GCF_009795865.1 Gilliamella sp. Pas-s27 | reverse complement strand
AACATGACACCAATTGAGTATAAAACACTAAAACAAGCAGCTTAATTTTCTACGTGAGTTGTGTACTAAGTTTGGGATATTTACAGAAGCGGGCTATCAAGTTTCAGAAAGGACAATTAGCCGTGTTTTGCAACAATTGGGATTACGGAGTAAAGCAGCACGTAAATTCAAGTATAAAACAGATACGGCCCATCACAATATTGCGCCCAACACGTTAGATAGGCAATTTAACCCTGATAAGCCGAATACGACATGGGTAACCGATATTACTTATATTAAAACGGGTGAAGGAGGGTTATATTTGTCGGTGATTATCGATTTATATGAACGAAAAGTGATTGCTAGGCAAACGAGTCGCTACATAGACCGCCATTTAGTGTGTAATACATTAAAACAAGCCTTATTTCGGCGTCAATTTCCTAAAAATGTACTCATCCATAGTGACCAAGGCAGCCAATATTGCAGCGCTGATTTCAAGCAATTATTGTTACAATATGAGCTAAGGCAAAGCATGAGTCGAAGAGGAAACTGCTTTGATAATGCGGTTGTTGAAAGTTTTTTTCATACACTCAAAACACATATTATTCATGACTGTTACTACAAAACGAGGAAGCTGGCTAATAAAGCACTATTTGAATATATTGAAATCTATTATAATCGGATACGCCGTCATTCAGCCAATGGCTGGGTATCACCTGAACAATATGAACAACAATATTACCAAAATGAAAAATGATAGAGGTGGGCTCTGTCTAATATTTTGGCGAGGATCATCCTGCTTGGCTGCCATATTAAGATTGGCGTTTTGGGCTTGCACCTCGATATCGCCTTGGTTGGCAAACAGTTTCATGCCCGATTTTTGGGCAAATAAACCAATCGCTTCACCCGATGAGAGGGTGACCTTTTTTAAGACGTTAATATCGTATAAATCCCCATAGCTGAGCAGAGACATACATAATATTTAATATAAAACACTTTAATTTTAAGTTAAGTTTATAAATTATTATCTATCATTTTTATTAATGGAGCATTGTCAAACATGACTTTAGTAATTGAAGTTTTTTTTATTACTTTGTTTTTGTCATTATAATGAATCATTTCCCCTTTATTTTTAAGGTAATTAAAGCTAAATTTATAAAGATTATTTTGATATAGTATTGTTTTTTCATAAAAACAGCATCCGTCGCGAGATTGACCTATTAATACTTTATTTTCATATAATACCTTGGGGTTAATAATATTATTAGATAATTGTTTAGAATAACGGTAAACAGATGTTTTGGGATCATAGAGGAAATAAGAGTAACTTATATTAATATCGCCATAATTTTCAGAAATTCTAATATCAGGATAAGAATCGAAATTTAAATCTTCAAAAATAATATTTATTTTATCTTCTAAAGAAAAAAAACGTAATCTTTGTTCATTTTGATTTACAACAATCACTAATTCGTAATCATTGTCATTAATAGCCTCTATCTTTATACTTGATATAATCTTTTTATAAGAGATACTTTCTTTTTTTAAAATCAATGGGTATTGTTTCCCATTAATTTCCCCATCTCCATTAAAAAGATTATTTCTTATATCTAAATGTATTGAAGAAAATTTGTTACGTTCAATTTTTTCTGATTCTAATTGAATGCTTTTATTAATGATACTGCCGTTTAACATGTTAATCGAATCTTTATCCCCGATTTTATATAATCCAGTTATATCATTTTTATCACTAATATCTAATGTCAATATTAAATTTTTATTTTCAAATAATCCCTGCAGTCCAATTTTTTCATTTATTAATAAAATAGGATTAGCAAAAACTTTTGATACAAAAAAGATAGAAAGAAAAAACAATAATTTCATTATTAATTTACTCCAAAAGCTTTCTTTGCAATTTCTAACATTTCTGCACGGTGTGCCATATTGTTAGGCTCTTTTTCCTTATTGGGATAATAGGGATTACCTGTAATGGTCTTTACTTAATCTGACATTCAAGTTATTTTATAACACAAATAAGGAGAGTCAGAAATGAATCAAACAGCCAAAATC
>NZ_WTEW01000068.1:0-2108 GCF_009795865.1 Gilliamella sp. Pas-s27 | reverse complement strand
CTATATATTTTTATCCCAACGATATTTGCTTCTTCATTTTTCTTTTTAGATACTATCACTTTAAAATAAAAATCCTTAGTACTATGCTGTTGTAAATAATCTATATTGTTAAATTCTGCTTCACGTAATGAACGTTCATCGTATTTTTTATATTTAAATATTTCATGTAAATTTATCTTATCGCCGTTAAGAGAATGCCCAGTTAGATATTGATAGGCATCTGCATCATGATTAAATATGCCTCTATCAAAATTCTCAATAACTATTTTATCTAATACTTCTGAAGAATATACATAAGAAACTTCATAATTAAATATATCATTATGTTTGCTGAGAGAATTTAACTCTTTGACTTGATGCTCTTCGTCATTGAGATAAATAGCATTTTCGTCATCAACAAAATAAAATTCTGCGTTATCTTGCCCAATAGTACCGGTATAAATACGAAAAATAGCATGACTCATAGCGGGAATTAAGACTAACGATAGTAATATATATTTTATCTGCTTCATTTTTATTATTCCTTAAATTCATTTCTGTTTTGTGCGTTGCTGTTTTGCTTTCGCTTCTTTCTCTTTTTTAGCCTGCTCTTCTCTCTTTTTTCTAGCTTCCTCTTCTTCCTTTCTTCTCTCTTTTACTTTTGTCTGTTCATCCTCATCTATTGGCTGTAAGTTAACAAAGAATGCGGGGTTGATTTTATAACCTAACTTATTAGTTTGCGGATCATACGCGGTAGAGCGGTTAGATATTGGATTCATTGCTATTTCAAAATGCAGGTGAGGATTAACGACATGTTCAGCATTACCTGTATCGCCAGTATAGCCAATTAAATCGCCTGATTTAACCATGTCACCCACATTTAAATCAGTACGTTTAGTACTTAAATGACAATAGCGTAAATAAAAATAGTCAGCATTAATATTAAAATCCTTGGCTTGTTCAATTTCCCCATCGTCTGGAAATTCAAGGACCGTATCATTTCGTGAGTTTCTTAAGTCCTCCCCTTTAACTTTGAGGATGAGTACATTTCCGTATCCTATACCTTTGTCATTCTTATCCTTAACTTCAGCAATGTAGCCCTCTACTTTACCGTCTAAACACGCATAACAAGGGGTATTGATATCAGCAAATATATCTAAACCCGCATGTGATTTTGCCCCTCCATTTCTTACAAAACCAAAAGCGCCATTGAATTCTTTCTTATATCCTAATGAATTATATTTCGTCCGTTGTGGGTTTTCTAATGGCTCATGCCAAAGTGTTGTGTCAATATTAAAATAATCAATCATCGCCACTGGGTGAATAAACCATGCCTTACCATCAGCAGATAGCTTGGAAAGTGCTGGGGTATCGGTACTGGCGGTTTGCGTTGCTTGCGCTTGTGCCACTTGTTGCCACCACAGTGAGGGTTTAATGCGTTGCGCTTTTTCTAGTTGCCAATTTTTTTTGACATGTTCATGCGCTTCGTCTACTTTTTTCATCGCAATATCACGCTGATAAAGCTGGGTGATTCTCCATTCATCTAATCCTGCTTCAATAAGCGTTTTTTGTTGTTGTTTCTCTTCTTCAAATAAGTCATCCACTTCGTTCCATTTGCTTAATGCTTCATCGGCATACCATTCACTTTCATATTTTACCAGTAAATGCCCTATCAGCTAGGCTGTCCAATCTTTTCATAACATGGTTTTGAATTGTTCTTTTACAAAAAACATTTTTCGTTTATTTAATTATGGCTCATCACCTGGCTCTACCACAGCTTTTTCACAATCTTGTCTTTCTTTTTTAGTACACTTTCTTTGAAAAAATTTTTCATTATCATAAGCAATACAATATTGATCTAAATAATTATATTTTTTAGTATTTAGATTAAAATAATACATTTTATTTATGGTAATACTTGTTGGATCTATAAATTCATTACCGCAAGTTTTAGTACTAGTTGCGATTTTTTTTCTGAATCAAAACGAATGGTATATCCCTCTAGATTAGCATTAATAAATTTATTTTGCGACTTATCATAAATTGTAGTAGCTCAAACTTAACCTGACAGACACCTATTACTCATCGGTTTTCATTTTAACAAAATGCGTGTCCGATGAGCAAAATAA
>NZ_WTEW01000067.1:0-2147 GCF_009795865.1 Gilliamella sp. Pas-s27 | reverse complement strand
ACTATTACGAATGGATGTGGATAAATAGCTATATGGCGTTTTCGGATAATAATTTGGATGGGGAATTGATGCCAGAAGAAGAGTTCACATGGCCCATCAAAGTCAACTGGCCAGAAGAAATCGACAAAAAATCCAAAGCGAGCTCGCTTGAAGAATATCATAAAATAGATGCCGAGTATAAAAAAATTAAGGAATAAATAATCTCCAAAGTACCGTGGTAATAGACCCAAAAGTTGCCGAATTAAGGGTAAAAGCGAAAAAAGTGATTGGCATATTACATTACTGGCAAGGTAAAGACGCCAAATCGCCACTACGCGTTGAACATATTATCAATTAAAAAGGGAGAACGTAATAATGCCATCTAAATATCAACCGCAAGTTTCCGCATGGCGTGAGGATTTGCATAAAGGAATATATACAACAAAATCACATTTAAGTAATAATAAAAAACTACGTTATGCTAATGATGATTATTGTGAGCTTTCTCGGCGGTTCACAGGGATGGGAAGCTTATTAATTAGATTGATTGTTATTATTCTTTTCTTTATATGTGTATTGATAATAATTTCTGGATTAGTTGCTGTACTTTTTGCTATATTTTATCTTGATACCCATAAAGCACTATTTATTCTTTCATTTTTTTTGCTTTTAATATCCAGTCCAATATTTATTCAATTTTTTCTTACTTTTTTATTCTGTCCTGAAGATTGTCCTATTCGCTTTAACCGTAAAACAGGTAAGGTTTATATTTATGACCATTTTCTGTTATATTGTGGTTCATGGGCTACCTTTACTCGTTCACCCTTTAGAGCTAAAGAGATAACGGTTAAAGAGTTTAATTGGGCAGATATTCAAGGTTGTATGACCTCAGTATCAGTTCCTATTGCTAGTGGCGGAACGGTTAGAAGCTATCGTATAGAGTGTGTGGTATGTGAGCCTAATACCACTAAAGTAATTGACCACTTTCTGTTGGCTGCTGATACCAGTTTAAGCTATTACGAATGGATGTGGATAAATAGCTATATGGCTTTTTCGGATAATAATTTGGATGGAGAATTGATGCCAGAAGAAGAGTTTATATGGCCAATCAAAGTCAACTGGCCAGAAGAAATCGACAAAAAATCCAAAGCGAGCTCGCTTGAAGAATATCATAAAATAGATGCCGAGTATAAAAAAATTAAGGAATAAATAATCTCCAAAGTACCGTGGTAATAGACCCAAAAGTGGCCGAATTAAGGGTAAAAGCGAAAAAAGTGATTGGCATATTACATTACTGGCAAGGTAAAGACGCCAAATCGCCACTACGCGTTGAACATATTATCAATTAAAAAGGGAGAACGTAATAATGCCATCTAAATATCAACCCCAAGTTTCCGCATGGTGTCAGGATTTGTATAAATGGGTATATACAACAAATTTACATTTAAGTAATAATAAAAAACTACGTTATGCTAATGATGATTTTTGTGAGTTTTCGAGGCGAACTACAGGATGGGGAAAAATTGGTCGTTTAATCACAATGATTTGTCTAGGTTTGATGATGTTTATGATTTTATTTATATTGTATATGGTAATACCTGGTATAGTTGAGGATGAAATAATAAATAAACTTATATATATACCAAGTTGTATTGTATTTATTTATTTTGCTTATATTTTGATTCAGCTTTTTTTCTATCTGCTATATGCCCCCGAAGATTTTCCTATCCGTTTAAACCGAAAAACAGGTAAAGTTTATATTTATGACCATTTCCTTCTGTATTTTGGATCATTGGCTACCTTTACTCGTTCACCTTTTAGGGCTAAGGAGATAACGGTTAAAGAGTTTAATTGGGCAGATATTCAAGGGTGTATGGCCTCAGTATCAGTTCCTCTTGCTAGTGGCGGAACGGTTAGAAGCTATCGTATAGAATGTGTGGTATGTGAGCCTAATACCACTAAAGTAATTGACCACTTTTTGTTGACTGCTGGTAGCCCAAGCTATAACGAATGGATGTGGATAAATAACTATATGGCCTTTTATGATGATAATTTAGATGGGGAATTGATGCCAGAAGATGAATTTACATGGCCAATCAAAGTCAACTGGCCAGAAGAAATCGACAAAAAATCCAAAGCGAGCTCGCTTGAAGAATATCAGAAAATAG
>NZ_WTEW01000066.1:0-2191 GCF_009795865.1 Gilliamella sp. Pas-s27 | reverse complement strand
AGCGTGATATTGCGATGAAAAAAGTAGATGAAGCGCATGAACATGTCAAAAAAAATTGGCAACTAGAAAAAGCGCAACGCATCAAGCCATCGCTTTGGTGGCAACAAGTGGCACAAGCGTAAGCTCAAACAACCAGCACAGAACAAAGCGATGCGAATGCTAATACTAATACCCCGAAACTATCCAATCTATCAACTAATGGCAAGGCGTGGTTTATTCACCCGGTGGCGATGGTGGATTATTTTTCTGGTGCAGGCATAGCTACTTATCATATTTATCATGATGGAAAAATTGAAAAACATATACCACAAGAAATACTGAAAGGTTATGAACAAAAATATAAATACGTTTATCATGATAAAGATAATAATGAGCATGAAATATGTATAGCCGATTGGCATACAACTAAAAAGAAAAGAAATGGTGTAACAGTAAGTGCGCCGAATCGAAGTGATACTAATATTATTGAATATAAAGAAAATGTCAATGAAGGGGATACCCAGAAAAGAGTTAAATATGCAAATGGAGATATTGCTGAGTATGGTAAACATCCAACCAGAGGATTAATTTGGCGATTATACAGAGCTTTTGATGAAGAAATTGAAATAGTTCGAATGCCAGATGAAATTAATTATGTAAAAGGCTCTGTTACGATTAAATATCGGTTCAGTAATACCAAAAGAAGATATACTGGACCGAGTCCTTTAGCTGGTTTTATAGGTGCTCTTGCTGAGATAGGTTTTGAATTGACAACGACAGGAAGTTGCTTTTACGAAGCATCCTGTTTTCCCAGTGCAGAACATGTAAATGGTAAAAGTGTTGATACTTCATATAAATTAGATGTTAATCAAGATCAAAAAATTATTAACGCTATGGCAAAATTTCATTTTAACGAAAGATTTATAGGAATTAAGCCATATTTTTATAAATTATCTAATGCTATAAACAAGGATGCTCTACATAATACTCATTTACATTCAGGCGATTTTGATTTTGACTGTATAACAGAGATTGAAAATTAATTATTGATATAAAAGGGTAAGTATCTGTGAAAAGAAAATTATTTATGTTAATGCATTCTTTAATTTTTACTTTTGGTTGTGTTGAAGCTAGAATCAATAGCAACCCTGAACAAAAAACACAAATTAGTAAAATGGAAACATACCAAGGAGATAATCATATTAGTAGAAAAGATTTTGTGAAAAAGATAGATTCTTCTTGTACCATAGCGCATCCATATGGAGGAACTAATGAGGAAATAGAGTATGAAAGAAAAAGATGTGTATTATCAAAAATGACTTTTGATTATGACGAAATAATTAATCCAATAATATTAAATGAAAAAGTATATTTGCCTCCAATAAATGATATTAATATTTATTTAGAAAAAGTGAAAGAGATAAATTCATCTAGTCTAGAAAGCGTAACTATTGCAGAAGTTAAACTTTTTACAAAAATTAATGATCAAATAGTTGATAGCCTCACCATTTATTATATAAAAAATGATTATGATGCTTTTTATGTAGAATCCCAATATTATTACATAGATAAGTTTATATACATTTTAAAATACGGTTCTGATGAAGATGGTTCATTAGTTAAGTTTTGGAAAAAATATTCAATCAGTACCAATGGAAAGTTTAAATTAGAGGACTTTTTCGAATGTCACTTTGACAATAATTTTGAAAAAAATGTATGTAAATGATTTTTTAAATATTTTGATCATCTAAGTTATGTTGGAATTACACAGTATTATAACTTAATCGTCATATATTCGATGAAGCGTTAAGCAAATGGAACGAAATTGATGAGCTGTTTGAAGAAGAGAAACAACAAAAAGCACTTATTGAAGAGGGATTAGACATACTAGGCATCACCAATCCTTACCTACGTGATTTTGCTTTAAAAATGGTGGATGAAGCATTTTAATATATCCAAACAAACTGGAAACTAGAAAAAGAGCAACGCATTAAACCGTCACTGTGGTGGCAACAAGTGGCACAAGCACAAGCTCAAACAACCAGCACAGAACAAAGCGATGCGAATGCTAATACCCCTAAACTGTCCAATCTATCAACTGACGGCAAGGCATGGTTTATTCATCCGGTGGCGATGATTGATTATTTTAATATTGACACAACACTTTGGCATGAGCCATTAGAAAACCCACAACGGACGAAATATAATTCAT
>NZ_WTEW01000065.1:0-2223 GCF_009795865.1 Gilliamella sp. Pas-s27 | reverse complement strand
AAAATAGCTAATGAATAATTTTAGGATATATTATGATAAATAACTATATAATTTATTTAGTATTCGGTGTAATTCCTTTTTTTGCTTATGCACAAGAACCCCCTATTCAACAAAACAATAAAAATCCCTGTTTTGAAAAAAGCACAGACACTTTACCATTAAATAAAGCACATAAAAATGTGTCATATAACTTAGCCAATAATGAAAATTGTAAAATTGAGAATTTTGATTTTGGACATTGTGACAAGGAATTTCGCTATTTATCATTACCATCAAAAAATGGTATCGATATGGTATTGGTGCCAATGGATTGTGGTGATTTTCCTTACAGACTTTATTTATTGACAATAAAAGATCATCAAATCCATTCAAAATTATATGTTGAAGGTGAATGGTACGAACCAGGAAATAATGAAAATCTAATTGAAAAAACTTATTTTACTATCTCAAAGGATTTTATCATTACCGTTACAACAGAATATGATAATAATTTAACAATTAAGCATTATTATTTAAATCAAGATGGATATCTTAAAGAAAAAACCAACAATAATTAAATTACATTTTATTTTTATCATTCCTGAATTTAATTACGTCATCAGTCATAGCTGATGAAAAAATCTTCGGATAATTGGCGAATTATTTATGGTTTGTGCTAAATGTTACTTTGCTGAGTGCAGATTCTGAGCCTGTAAATGATGAGGTTTTTTTATACTATCCGTTTTATGCTTAAAAATAAACTATACTGGATAGAATCGAGTAAGGTATTACACCTTAATGGACAAGATGAGCTAATTGCTTTAAACATAAATTGGTTAAAAATTTAGGAAATTAATAACATGTTTGGATTTCATCTTTATATAATTAAAAAAAATATATCGTTAGCAAAAACTATTTGTTTATTATATGTTTTTTTAAATTTTTCATATGTCCATGCAAAAGATATTAATCAAGCTTATTGGGTTTTGGATAAATATATAGAAAATGATGCTCTAATGAACAAAAATGATTATAACTCCGATTATTTGAACAATCTACGAGTTAAACTAATTGATAATATTATTTATATTAATAATAATCAGTATAATGTTAGCGTACATAGGACATCTGATATATCCCAATTACTCACAAAAAATCTAATAGAAAATCCAATTATCAACGAATTTATTTTACCAAGTGGGGATTTAAATTATTTACAATTCGATGATGTTGTAGATGTTGATTTAGCTAAATTATTATTGCCAAAGCATAGATTGATTTTTGGAAAAGAACAGTTGTTATTTATAAATGAATCTTTAGTTGCGTCTTTTTTAAAACCAAAAAACAAGTATTCATTTCAAAAAATAAGTAATAAATTTCCCTCATTAAATTTGCCAATTAATTCTCAGAGAACAGAGGATTTTGTTAAGGATGAGAATTATTATAATTATCCTCAAAATATATCAAGAAGTTTTGCATACTATTTAAAATTATTCGATAACGATAATTTATATGAACAGTTAAATAATTATTTAATTAATTTAAATGGAGTAAAGTTACCCCAAATAAATAATACAATAAATCCAATTTTAATAATTGGCACACAAGAAAACGAAGAGCAAATAGTTTATCTTTATCTTTTATCAGAACAATTTGATTTTTTAGATAAAATTACATTGTCATCTCGCATTGGCATGACAAGGCATAATCCTGCTAAAGGTGATTTGCCAATCGGATTTATTGGTTATAATATAAACAAGAACTACTTTATTGAACGTCGACAACGTTTTGAGGATGAAACCATAGAAGTACAACATTTCCAAGTCACAAAAGAAGGAAAATTTCAAGAGTTACCCGTCACTTCTAATTGCTATATCGACTTTGCCACTAAAGATAAAAACAAACATTCAGCAAAAAGTCTGTTGCTAACGAGTAAACAAGCAAATAACTATTTACGTTTTGATGGTGGAAAATTAGATGAATTTGATAGAGTAACATTAACTTTAAATCCAAATCCAAATGAGGAAAAACTGTGTGTTAATTATCAACAAGCTTATTCAATAAGCTTTGGTAAAGTGGATTCAAAACATTTTTTTGATAATGATGAATTATATCAACAACATGTAGAAAACTTTAAAAGTTATGACATTGATATTAGTAATGAATTAGAATACATCACCATCCATGGTTTTGAGAAAACACCTTTTTCTAAGTTTTTATTAAATGGTAATCAGGCAATTTATA
>NZ_WTEW01000064.1:0-2261 GCF_009795865.1 Gilliamella sp. Pas-s27 | reverse complement strand
ATCCCCTTGATGGCAATTATCTAAAACAGGTGTATCCAGTGCACACCCATAACCCCGATAAAATGCAAGGTATTATTTTTGAACGCATGAAAAGTATTGGTACTGCTGATATTCTTAGAGTGTTAGAAGGTTATCGCTGGCAAGATGAAGTAACATTAAAGATCGAAATGAAAGCAAAAAATGGCTTAGGCGAACAATATGCTAAAGCTAGGCAAATTAAGCCTGAATCCCATGGTAATAACGTGCCCCAAAAATTAGCTGAGTTACATAAACTGTTTGACCGGATTAAGCCGCGCGATGATTTAACTATTCCAACAACACCAGGTTTTTGTTTTTTGCACGGTTTTATGCAAGGGGAGGATCGTGAATGGAAAGATATGGGATTTACCTATAGACACAATACGATAGAGGATTTCTATTTTAGGATCGAGTATAACGATTTTAAAGAAGATTACGCATTACTTAATATGCCAGAAGGCTATGTTACGCAAGGTCGAGGACATACTCTCTATAAAGGGACGCGAGAGAGTAATGGGTTATTGCTAGAAGAGTGGATAGCAAAAGGGCAATTTTTCCGTAATGAAAAAGGCTTCGATTCCGATGATTGGGGATATGTATTTTCGCTGGGGATTCATATGACCGACCCAACCTATAAAACACCACAATTACGTTTAGAAATGTACTACAAAATCCCAGATGATGAAACACAAGCATACAGTGAAAAGCAACTTATGGTCATTTGGCGAGAAATCACTGATAGCATTAGAATAAGGGAAAGTGCTTTTGAAAACAAATAAATATTACGGTGGTTTTATTGTCGGTCTATTCGCGCTAACCGTATCAACCAGTTGTCAGGTATTTAGCAAGAATATTCAAACAATTACATTACCACCCAAAGCGCAGCAGCCAGTGGCTGCGTTACTATCAAATTCACCAACACGTTGTATTGGCACCTATTTAATCGACTTACCGATTGAATTTAAAGTCAATGAAGAGGGATATTTTGATTATCAAAGTAATCCTATTACGACCATTGCCACAAAGCAACAATATTTACCCCCTTTTAAACAGATGATAGCTCGGCGTGAGCAAGAGTTGAAAAATACTAAACCGGTAGATCCCCTTGATGGCAATTATCTAAAACAGGTGTATCCAGTGCACACCCATAACCCCGATAAAATGCAAGGTATTATTTTTGAACGTATGGAAAGTATTGGTACTTCTGATATTCTTAGAGTGTTAGAAGGTTATCGCTGGCAAGATGAAGTCACGTTAAAGATCGAAATGAAAGCACAAAATGGCTTAGGCGAACAATATGCTAAAGATAGGCAAATTGATCCTGAATCCTATAGTAATAACGTGCCCCAAAAATTAGCTGAGTTACATAAACTGTTTGACCGGATTAAGCTGCGCGATGATTTAACTATTCCAACAACACCAGGTTTTTGTTTTTTGCACGGTTTTATGCAAGGGGAGGATCGTGAATGGAAAGATATGGGGTTTATCTATTGGCATAATACAATCAATAATTTTTATTTTAGGATCGATTATAACGATTTTAAAGAAGGTGATGCATTACTTGATAAGCCAGAAGGCTATGTTACGCAAGGCCGAGGACATACTCTCTATAAAGGGACGCGAGAGAGTAATGGGTTATTGCTAGAAGAGTGGATAGCAAAAGGGCAATTTTTCCGTAATGAAAAAGGCTTCGATTCCGATGATTGGGGATATGTATTTTCGTTAGGGATCCATATGACCGACCCAACCTATAAAACACCACAATTACAGGTAGAAATGTACTACAAAATCCCAGATGATGAAACACAAGCATACAGTGAAAAGCAACTTATGGTCATTTGGCGAGAAATCACTGATAGCATTAGAATAAGGGAAAGTGCTTTTGAAAACAAATAAATATTACGGTGGTTTTATTGTTGGTCTATTCGCTCTGACCGCATTAACCAGTTGTCAGGTATTTAGCAAGAATATTCAAACAATTACATTACCACCCAAAGCGCAGCAGCCAGTGGCTGCGTTACTATCAAATTCACCAACACGCTGTATTGGCACCTATTTAATCGACTTACCGATTGAATTTAAAGTCAATAAAGAGGGATATTTTGATTATCAAAGTAATCCTATTACGACCATTGCCACAAAGCAACAATATTTACCTCCTTTTAAACAGATGATAGCTCGGCGTGAGCAAGAGTTGAAAAATACTAAACCGGTAGATCCCCTTGATGGCAATTATCTAAAAC
>NZ_WTEW01000063.1:0-2488 GCF_009795865.1 Gilliamella sp. Pas-s27 | reverse complement strand
GTACATCAATTTTTAACCACACATTATTTTGTGCATCAATTGCTCGATTGTCTCTTAGCGATAACTTAGCATCATTCATATTGACTAATGATGCTATGCCCACAATCAGTGTGCTACTTGCTATATTGCTTGCTTGTAAAGGGTGCTTAGTCCACGCCACTGTACTTTCTGCTAAAGATAACTCTCCATTAGGTTTGGCCACTTTGGCTATAGCGGCTTCGTTTTTTATCCATAATGTCTTTTTTTCTGTTTCTGATGAATAAATTTCAATCTGTAACCAAGCAACCTTGACATCTTGACTGAGTATCTTTATCTTGGTCTTTGCATAAGGTTTACCCACTGTCGTATCTGATGCTGCTTCTTTTTCCAGTAGTTTGGTTTGTTTCGCTATGCCAATAAATGTTTTGTCTTCTTCTGCGGTTTTACTCGCTTCCGCTTGCGTTTGAGTAATATAACTTGGTAAGTCTTCACAGGTGAAACACTCAACATGTAAATGAGCGCAGAATTCTTTATCTTTTGACTTTTCTGGCAAAGTGTCTATATCAATATACTTACCATCTTCATCGGTTTCTTTAGTAATACCTTTATTTTGGTTATGACCTATATGCCCCACTAAATCACCCGCTTTAATCCGATACATCAAAGCTCTTTAACAGGAATGCTAGCTTCTGCTTCTTTTAATATCAATACGATTTTGTATTCTGTCATCTTTTTCATATTCAAATTCTCTTTTACTTTTATCGTAGTGCATTTTCTACTTTTTTGCCGTACTATTTTAGGGGATAGTTACAGTGGTTAGCTACTATCTTTAAGCAATAAACCCACAATCTTTGTTAATTTTCCCATATTTTTGTATAAACCAGATTATTATTTTATCAATCACTTCCACTTATATTGTTTATAATTTGTTTCGTTTATCTTTTTAAAAATGCCTGAAGTACTCATTTGATATGTAAATTTTTTAGATTTTGCTTCACCTATTCTAAAACCTTCACCTTTATTATCAATTAAATCATAGTCAAGTAAATATTGTTCATTTTTACTAACTAAAATCTCCCCATTTTGTTGAATTGTAAAATCATTAAAGTATAACACTTCACCTTCTACATTTACTCGTTCATCTAAAACGATTACGTCAATAATGTTTCCATTAAGATCATAACTATTTAGTTGAAAAATAAATATTGGCATATCATTATCGGTATAATTGATAAAAAATATACCTTTATATAAAATATTTTTATAACTAAAATAAATAGCAGGGTAATAAGAATCACTTCTGGCAAATTTTGCTAATTTTCGCAAAATGCAGCATTCTTTATCAGAAAACCTAACTGATACTTTTTGATTTGGAGATATACGCAATTCTTCAGTTTTATCCTCCCAATAATAATATTTTGTTACGTCATTCGATGAATAAGGCAAACTTATTTTTTGATAATAATGTAGATCATTTTGTACATTATTACCCATTGCAAGATTAATATGACACAGTATGATAAAATATATAACTACAGGATAGATTAGGTTCTTCATTTTTTATGCTCCTTAATTTTATCCATATCATAAAACTGTACATGCAAATGATGATTATGGTGTGCAGTCTCTTTTGTTATATTGTTAGGAAATTTTTTAATTTTGTTTAAGGTATAACTCCAACCAAGCATATCTGTCCAACCAAATTTATATAAAGCATCATTCCACTGATTTTGACGTTCAACATCAAATAATTCAGGATGTAGATCAATATGAAGGCTTGTCCCATCTCCTTTTGCCAAAACTTCATCAATTCTTAAATATTTAAAATCACCATGATAACCATTATAATGGCTCTTACTGCTCCCTGAACCACCAGTGATAGTACTAAACCCATTGCAACTAATATCAACAAAATTAACTTCTAGCATTGCTCCAAAAAAACTTGCTAAAGTATCACGATTCATGAAAAATCGTTTTTGATTACTATCTACATTAAAACAGTACTTCAGACCGTGTTGTGAATATTTTTGACGAACTTCTCTTAAATCAATAAGATGAATGAATTTTGTAAGACCATATCTTTGGTGAGGGTAAAAAATATTTGTTACTTCAACATAATCATATATTCCTAATTGATGTACATGACTATTTTTATCATGATAGACATATTTATATTTTTTTTCATAACCTTTTAATGTCTCTACTGGTATATGCCTTTCAATTTTTCCGTCATGATAAATATGATAAGTAACAATTCCTACTCTAGTGAAATAATCCACCATCGCTACCGGATGAATAAACCACGCCTTGCCGTCAGCACTAAGCGTGGCAGGTGGGGGGGTGTCTGTTGCGGTGGTTGTAGCGGTTGGGGTACTGGTTGTCTCGCCATTTTCTGGTTGCGTGTCGTTTTGTTGGTTTAACTTGGCTAAGCCTTTAGCTACATCATCCCACCATAACATCTTTTTTATCTTCTCTTTGGTCTTTTCCCAAGCTGTTACTTGTTTTTCTA
>NZ_WTEW01000062.1:0-2855 GCF_009795865.1 Gilliamella sp. Pas-s27 | reverse complement strand
GCACAGAACAAAGCGATGCGAATGCTAATACCCCGAAACTATCCAATCTATCAACTGACGGCAAGGCGTGGTTTATTCATCCGGTGGCGATGGTGGATTATTTTAATGTTACAGAAAAGAAAACTGAGACTTGGGATAGTGTGACAAATTCAAGAATTACGTTATTACACCCGAGAATTCGTCAAAATGCGGTAGATTTTATCAACGATGTAGAAGAACAATTTGGAATACAATTAAGAGTTACGACAGGACTTAGAACTATTGATGAACAAAATCGCCTTTATGAGCAAGGTCGTACAATATCTGGAAATATAGTTACTTGGGTTAGAGGAGGATATAGTTACCATAATTATGGATTAGCAATAGATGTTATAGAGATCAAAGATAAGAAAGTTAATTGGGAGGAAAACGTTTTAATCAGAATATCCTCTGTAGGTATAAGAAATGGTTTTTCTTGGGGCGGTAATTGGAAAAAACAAAAAGATTATCCTCATTTTGAAATTACTTTTGGTTATAAAGCATCGGAATTATTAGAAAAATATAATAAAGGAGAATTAGATAATGAAGGGTATATTATATTTGATTAGCATTAACATTTTATGCGTATCATTCGGATTAAAAGCTGAAGAGATAACACTTGAATCTTTACATGCGACAGAGGGTGCTGTGTTAAATTGTATGAAAAAGCAACTTAATCTTAGGATTTATGGTGAAACATACCGTTCAAAAATTGTTGTTAGTAAAAGAAAGGATTTATTTGAAGTATTATCAAACACTGAATACTACAATATACCAATTGGTTATCATGATGAAAATTTAAAATCCGAAATCGTTTTTACTGTTGAAAATAAATATTTTATTAAAAATAAAGAAATTATTTCTGCTGTATCTCTTGATTCTATGTATAAAAAAAATGCTAATGATGATTTATCAATTTTATCAGATGCAATAAGTGAAGCTCATGAAAATAAAAAATGTTTATCATGGAATTTTTAGTGAATCATTAATGATATACGTGATTTATTGTAAAACACATTAGATAACAATAAAACATAAAACGAGTAATGGGAGATAGTTACATTTTAGAAGGTTTAAAAAGAAGAAGAGAAAAAGAACGAGAAATGTTTGAAAAAGGCATATATGCAACTAAAATTTATTAAGGAAGAGAATATGTTTCGTAATTTTTTTATACTAGTTGGTCTACTTTTTTCATTCTCATTAAAAGCAGATTTAAATTATAATGGGGTAGTATCTAAAGTATATATTAGCGATGCTGCGTACACAAAAAAAATATCTTATGATGATCCAATTTATCTTAATAGAATATTTCAATGGAAAGAAAATGACATTAAAACAAATATATATTCTGGTGAGAAGATAGAAACTTGTTTAAGTTATAAGATAAATAAATTTGTTGTCAATTTTGACGACATCCTGAATAAGAAAATGGCAAAAAATAATAATGAAATATTAACAACTAAATCTTTTGACATCGATATAAAACAATCAATAAACCAGATAGATATTTTTTGTCCTAATATTAATAGAACGTGGACACTTTTCGAAAAAAATGCTAACGAATATTTAATAATAAATACATATGATTCAATTTTAGAAATAAAGAGAATGGAACATCAGAGTATTGAGCCGAGTTTTTCTTGTTCAATAGCAAAAAAATTATCTGAAAACCTGATCTGTCAAAATATTTATCTTTCAGAATTAGACAGAAGTATTCATGACATTTACTACAATATAAAAAAATATTATGGCTACAATAATGATCAGAAAGCGTTTAAAGAAATCTATAGTAATCAAAAAAAATTTATTAAAAAAAGAGATCTCTGTAAGGATGAAAACTGTTTAATGGATATTATGTATAAACATGCTTATGAGTTACATGAATATATGCCATTAGTTACACCTTACTAGTTATCAGTTTAATAATGATAATATTCAATATGCTATTGAATCAGCTTTTGTTTATTGGACTACTAAGATTGGAAAAATAAACAACCAAAATATTCTTTTGTCACAATTAGCAAAAACAGGGACAGTTCAACAAGTGACACAAATTATTAATGGTGGTCAAAATGGGTATGAGGATCGGAAAACACGTTTTAATAGGATTGCATCAATCATTGAAATAGAGCAGGAAAGATAAATTATGAAAAAGTTTATTATATTACTTATTAGTCTAACATATTTTATTATTTTCCCAATACAAGCAAAAGAATCGCAAAATGATATTGAATATGGTCCTTTTAACTTATCATGGTGTCATAACGGACAATTCTATTTTGAACGAACGACTGATTTAGATTACCCAATAAATTTTGTATTAGTATGTGGAAATAATAAAAGAATTATTGATCGTTACTATGTAGAAGGTGCAGATCTTATTTATTCCTCAAAAAATGAAAAACAAATTAATATGGAAGTTATATCTACTTTCTTTCATAAAATTAATGAAGAAAAATTTTTATTTGTTATGATTAAAAGGCATGGAACACATACAGGAGTCGGGATTAATGCTGATGATTACACTATTTATCCATATAAATACGATAGAAAACATATTATAGCATCTGCTAGAGATTTCGTTGATAATAATTTTTTTGGAGTTGAAGGGCAACTAGAATGGAAAGAAGTTCATTTCAAATATAAAACAGCAGATGAGGTAAAAAAATATCTCGATAAAACTTATAACAATAAATAAGAAGAATTTAACATTAGCTTATATAAATTTTGCTGGGCAAGTGTAAGTATCCCCTAAAATAGTACAGCAAAAAAGTAGAAAATTCTCTATGATAAAAGTAAAAGAGGATTGAAACATGAAAAAGATGACAGAGCACCAA
>NZ_WTEW01000061.1:0-3139 GCF_009795865.1 Gilliamella sp. Pas-s27 | reverse complement strand
TTATATCAAAATCAGCAGCGAAGGTATCGAACTGGGTACACAGGATAATATCTATCTTAAGTGTAATGTATTGCAGAAGATGGGGCCGGCAACAAAATCAATTACATCTCCGACATTACCTAACATCACTACAAAGAATAGTGAAAAAATTTGTTTGCCATGTTTGATACAAGCTGCAGAAAGAGCACAAATGCTAGTGATATTAGGAGATGAATAATGTTAAACCAACATATTTCTTATCAAACATTTTTAGAACAACAAAAGCAATCTAGACATAAGCTGACGCTTTATACTTTAGTCGATGGACTAGAGTATGAACGCTTATTTCGAAATGAACTTATCCAAGATAAAAATATATTACCTCTTTTTATTCGTCCAAATAATAAAGAGGTTGCTTTTGCTGGTCCTTGGCTTATCGATATTATGCAGGTTGATAAAAATGTACAAAACTCACTATTGCAGCTTGAAAAAACATATTCATCTGTTACGTGGTTAATTTCGATTCTTCGATTAGATTATTTATTTAACCAACTAGAAAACCAATTACATTTACGATTACCTGATAAACGTAATGCATTACTACGTTATTACGATCCACGAGTTTTGAATAACTTACAGAATGTACTTACAGCTGATCAATTTAAATTATTTACATTAAATATTAATGACTGGCTCTATTTTCATAATAATCATTACTATTCACTAATAAGAGGTAAATTATAGTGCAATTTTCTCAAGAACAAATGGATGCAATATCTCAACAAGAAGATGAAGAATACCTTTGGCAAGTAACGCATAAGATCAAAAATGATAAACGTTTAACCTTGCCAGACGAAGATATTAATGAACTATTTCAGCGATTAAAAGAAGCTTATAACTACCTTATTGCCCTCGGTTTTACGAAAGAAGCACTTATCGAAGCATTTTTATACGGTGAAGCCGTAACGCCGGGGTATAAGGAAAATTCAATAATTAAAGATTGGATTGAAAAAAAGGATCATATTCCAGAAAAACAATATGAAGATTTGCTTATTATTGCAGAGAAAAAACAAAAAGGATTACTATAAGGAACACATGTCATGCCGTTATTTATTCTAATTGGAGATGTCATTGTGTTGATGGCGGCTTCTATCGTTGCGTATCAAACTAGCAAGGAAATACTCGATTATCCTCCAGGTTATGAAATAAGCTCTGAGCCTATTTCGGATATACATCAAAAAAACAATGCTTATCTCTATCCTTTATATCAAAATCCGCAGCTTTTTAGTATGGTACTTATAGCAATACTCGCAGTAGAATTCGTGATACCAACGGATAACGAAGTCATCGATAGAACCGAAGAAGACGATATAGAGCCCGACACTCCTGAGGTAATCGCTAAATTAGAAAGCGAGATCAATGAGATAAAAACCTACTATATTAATACGTACAAGGAAAAGCTTGAAAAACTCAAGCGCGGTGAAACAATCATCCCAGCCTTAACCGAAGCCCAATTATTAACACTTATCCATGATTACGAGAAAGAAGTTGAATCGCTCCAACAGGATATTAAAAAAGCCAAATATTATAGTACCTACCGTTTAACCGATGATGAAAAAGAACAAATCAAAAACACTTTTGCCGAAAAAATGCTTGCAATTGAAAAGGAAGGGCTAGAAAAAAAACATTGTCAGTGTTCAATTGAACCTTTTATTACCCCCAATTTGTTTCGACGAAATATGAGCGATTTATCTGCTGACTATCAAACCACTTTGGCAGGGGTTGATTGGAACAGAAATCGCAACCCCAAAACCAATAAAATATCGGTAGAAATAAAAGAATGGATGTATGAAGGTCCAGCAGGGAAAGCTGATTTCGATGGTTGGCTGAAAAATTTTTGTTTATTGCTTGAAATGAAAGCCAATTATGATTCATTGATGTTTAGCCGAACAAAATTTAATACCCGAACAGGTCAGCCAGAATTAAAATCATTAGGTAAGGAAAAAATAGAGAGGTTCAAAAAACAAGCTGAACAACATGATAAAATTTGTTCTGCTCATCCATACGCTCGTTGTTGCTGGGTTTTTATGACCCCTCTTGCCTATAATGCTTTTTTGAAGATGTTAAACAAGGCTTCCTACCCTTCAATCAGTGCAATTTGGGTTCCATTATCATAATTACCATAAGGAGATTAATATGACTAAATACATTGCATCAGACGATGTTCAGTTTAGTATTATAATTTATTTACCAAAAACAACAACACTTCCCTTTACTGATTTTTATCAACGTTTGGAAAATGGCTTAAAGGCTTATCAAGACAGTTTTGATTCAAACATGTGTTGGTATCTATTTAAAAACACCGTAAAAGTGAAACCAGACGAGTTAGTCTACTGCCCAGAGGGTTTTACTGATTTTGGGATGAAAAAGCTTGCATTAGCCTACCAAAAAATTGAGAAGAAAAATGATACGCAGATTTTTTTTATTGATGGTGAACATAAAAGCTCAGGACAGGTTATCACTTATAATGTTGATAAATCATTTTTTGATGACGCTCTGATTAGCTCTAATATTGACTTTTTTTTCACTAAACTTGAAGATTTACAGCTGTTAAAGCAAATCACCACTTTTGTTACAAAATTGGCTAATGTTTTTACGGATAGTTATATTGAAATTGATTTAATGGAAAGAGTTGAAGCTATATTTCCTAAACGAATCGGTACCTCACTACTGGTTTATATTCCAGTGCCACTTAATGCTAAAGATTACCCAGAAGCACATCAAATCATTCCTATTCATCACAATGATAAACAGGTTGGCACGGTGATTGTCTCAGTCGATCACTTCCCTTGTTTTGACAATATTGAGGATGTGAAAACAATGAATCGCCTTGATGTTCGGTTACGCGAGGCGGATTTGTTACCAGAGCGAAGTAATTTGTGATTATCTTTAGGCCCTTTGAACTAGACTAGCCAAGTAAAATGACTGGAAAAAGAAGCAGCATCAGATACGACAGTGGGTAAACCTTATGCAAAGACCAAGATACTCAGTCAAGATGTCAAGGTTGCTTGGTTGCAGATTGAAATTTATTCATCAGAAACAGAAAAAAAGACATTATGGATAAAAAACGAAGCCGCTATAGCCAAAGTGGCCAAACCTG
>NZ_WTEW01000060.1:0-3156 GCF_009795865.1 Gilliamella sp. Pas-s27 | reverse complement strand
TAGAAAAACAAGTAACAGCTTGGGAAAAGACCAAAGAGAAGATAAAAAAGATGTTATGGTGGGATGATGTAGCTAAAGGCTTAGCGAAGTTAAACCAACAAAACGACACGCAACCAAAAAATGGCGAGACAACCAGTACCCCAACCGCTACAACCACCGCAACAGACACCACTCCACCTGCCACGCTTAGCGCTGATGGCAAGGCGTGGTTTATGCATCCGGTGGCATTATTTAATTTCAAACCAAAATTTTGTATAACAGTTGATATGTTAAAACGTATTTTTACGCAAGCAGATAATGAAACATTAAATAATATAGCTCGTGATATTAACAAAAACTATAAATTATTTCATCTAGATACTGAATTAAGATTAACTCATTTTTTTGCTCAAAGTTTGCAAGAAGTCGGGGCTAAATGCACTTCATCCGCTGAAAGTTTAAATCATAGTTACAGTGCGTTAAGTGCTTTTAGTTATTTCCGTAAAAACCCTAGTGAAGCAAAATTATATGGTCGAGTAGATAAACCAGAGAATAATCCGCATGCTGCAGATCAAGAAGCCATAGCAAATCAAATATATGGAAACAGAATGGGGAATGGTGATATTAATAGTGGTGATGGTTGGAAATTTAGAGGACGTGGTATGTTTCAGTTAACAGGTAAAGCAAATTATCAAGGATTAACAGATTGGTATGAACAAATGTATAAGACTAAGGTCGATTTTGTCACAAATCCCGATTTGGTTCTTTCCAAGGATTATTTATTGTTATCTGCAGTATATTTCTGGTTGGAATATAAATTACATAAAAAGGCAGATAACGGAGATAAAGGAGAACATGTTGATAAAATTACAGAAATAATCAATAAAAATACTAAAACTTATAAAAATCGTCGGGAAAACTTTGAAAAAATAAAAAAAGAAAAAATTTTTGATTCTATTTCTTTTTAATGAGGAATTACAATGAAGTTTAAAACAATGTTGTTTATATTATTAAGCTTAATTTTTATAGGACAAAATGCTTATGCTGATCCTGATGAGAATTTAGATACTATTCCAGAACAATTTCGATTTCCTAAATATAATAACATAGCTCATCCACCAATTGATGTTGAATATAAAGGTAAGAAAGGTACCGCTCTATTTCTTAGCAATTCATTTGACAATGAAACACGTAATTTAGAGGTTTATTTTTTAACTAATAATAATAGAGAATTGTATAAAGCACTAGAAGTTTATTCATATCAATATGGAAATAGTGAAGTAGTAAGTGCCTTCGAATTTACTAGAAAAAAATCCGGTAATAAATATATCTACATTTTATTGAAAGAAGGTACAGAGCTAACGACATGGTATCGTTTTATAGAATTACCTTTATTTGTAGAAGATGATGGTATATTAAGAGCATTATATTTTATAGGAGATGATTCTTTTATATCAAAAATCAATTGTATAGATGATTTTGAAACAAAAGAACGCTGCGAATTTTCAACGAAAGAGGGATTGATAAAATATCTTAATAAAGAAAGAAAACAATAATGAAATTTAAACTAATATTATTTATCTTTTTGATTGCTTTTTTCAGAAATTCATATGCTGAGAAATTGACGTTTAATATTGATCACAAGGTAGTTAATAAGGCAGTTTTCGATACTGAAAATAATAGAAATATTATTAATCTTTACCATAATAATAATTTGATTATAAAGATCCCGAGTTTTGATGAAGACGGAGGAAATCGTTTTGAAAAAGTATTAACACGTTATGGTGAGAATAATTTAATAAGAATAATAACCACTTTTCCAGATAGAGGGTATTTCAAGATTTATTATGATATAGGCTTAAATAAAGATACTAATTTATATATAGTTAATAAAGTAAGCTTTGAAATACAGGAATGGTCATCAAACGAAAAGTTCACAGCAAAATATTGTTATAATCAAATCCAAATTGGTTTAGATGAATTTATTAAAAACAACGAGTTATTCAACAAAATAAGACCTAGAGTTGATGGGTGGAAAAATGGTAAAGTAAAAGGTAGTTGTGTTAAATCTAATAATGAAATTAATTATGAAAATGCATATAACTTAGTCATGAAATCCTATTTATTCAATAAACCCAATGTAAATGAAAAAACAAAAATGTATTTAGTTAAAGGTGATGTAGTTAATTTATTAAAGATAAATAATGAATTTTATTATATTGAGTATATTACCCC
This sequence comes from Gilliamella sp. Pas-s27, assembly GCF_009795865.1. Classification (NCBI taxonomy): domain Bacteria; kingdom Pseudomonadati; phylum Pseudomonadota; class Gammaproteobacteria; order Orbales; family Orbaceae; genus Gilliamella; species Gilliamella sp. Pas-s27. The sequence continues at coordinate 942 of NZ_WTEW01000060.1, read as the reverse complement.
GAAAAATAAAGCCATAAAAAAATGGCTTCATTGTTCTGCAATTGATGCATGTGTTTATTGATAAAAACGATAGACAAAATAGGGGATTTTTAGCTGTAGGTGACGAAGCAAAATTCGAGGCATATTTAAGTAGTGTCGGTAAAACAAAGGACTCGCCTGAAGCGAAAGGGTTTGAAACATTAAGACGAGAAATAAACCGTTTTCCTGCTGATTATAAAGAATCCCCCTCGAAAAAGCTGACTGAAGCGCAGTTTGAATCTTATGCCAAAATGGAAGCATTAGAAAAACAAGTAACAGCTTGGGAAAAGACCAAAGAGAAGATAAAAAAGATGTTGTGGTGGGATGATGTAGCTAAAGGCTTAGCGAAGTTAAACCAACAAAATGACACGCCCCCAAAAAATGGCGAGACAACCAGTACCCCAACCGCTACAACCACCGCAACAGACACCACTCCACCTGCCACGCTTAGTGCTGATGGCAAAGCGTGGTTTATTCATCCGGTGGGTATCTCTGTTATGACTAAAATTAAAATAGACGATTGTTCCTTAAAATTCCATAGAATTTCCAAAATAGTATTAAAGCATGAAGGAGGATATGTAAATAACCCAAATGATTCAGGCGGAGCGACTAATAAAGGGATAGCTTGGAATACATGGGTATCATATGCAAAACAAGATTTGGGGATAGAACCTACTTTAGAGAATTTAAAAAAACTTACAGATGAACAAGCCGAAATTATCTATAGAAAACGATAGATTAGGGTTAATGATATATGATTGGACAATTACTTCGGGGAGCGCAATAAAAAAAATACAACAACTTCTAGTTGATGAGTTTAATCAAAATCTTATTATTAATTGTAGTAGCTCAAACTTAATCTGACATACACCTATTACTCATCGGTTTTCATTTTAACAAAATGCGTGTCCGATGAGCAAAATA